>JBGPLW010000230.1:0-4839 GCA_041486645.1 Gaiellaceae bacterium
AGCGAGTGACCGACGCCGATCGTCGTCCCGATCCGCGAGATGCCGACTCCGATCACGATGGCGCCCGAGACGACCTCGACGAACTGCCACAGCCGGAGCTCGCGCAGCGACACGATCAGTTGCGCGTCCTGCGGCTTCGTCAGCGCGAAGTCGAGCTTGCCGTCACGCACCTCGTTCCCGAGCCGCTCCATGTTCGGCTGGATCGCCGCGTGGATGACGCCGCCGAGCAGGATCTGCACGCCGAGGATCACGAGCAGCTCCGACTGCGTCCACCCGTTCAGCGTCGAGGTGTGCGAGTACACGAGCGCGAGCACGACGAGGCCGACCGTGACGGAGAGGATCGATTCGAAGATCGCGACGAAGAAGTTGGCGCGGTACTGCATCTCGTTGAGGACGCCGAGCCGAAGGTAGGTGCCGGCGAGACGGAGCGCGTGCATCAGTTGCCCACGGCCGAGTAGTGCCGCACCGAGAGCCGCCAGGTGCCGGTCACGAGGAGCGCGCCGACCCCCGTCCAGAGGAGCTGCATGCCGAGGCCGCCGATGAGCGATGCGGTCGACATGTTTCCGACGAGCGTCTCGATCGGGAAGTAGAACGTCCACTTGAACGGCAGCCACGACGAGACCGCCTGCGCCCAGTGCGGCATCAGCGTGAGCGGCACGAGGCGCCCCGAAAGCAGGAGCTCGCTCAGGAACCAGACCTGGAAGATCGCGCTCGCGCGCGTCGTCCAGATCGTCACCATCCCGAGCACGAAGTGGTTCAGCGAGCGGATCACGTAGGCGCCCCAGATCGCGACGAGGAAGACGAGCACTTCGAGCGGGCGCGGGTCGATCGTCGGATGGAAGATGAGCGAGAGCCCGATGGCGATCGGCAGGTACATGACGAGCCAGGGGATCTTGTGTCCGGCGAACCAGCCGAGGTCGTAGTGCACCGGGTGGAGCGGCCGCAGCAGCTGGGCGGAGAGCTGACCTTCGCGGATTCGCTCCTCCCAACCGAACGGCGTGAAGACGACGTTCATCGTCCGGACGAGCGTCCAGACGATGTAGTACGCGGCGAACTGCCCGGCGTCGATGCCGCCGACCGAGCCACCGTGCGAGTTCGCGATCGTCCGCCAGACGACGAGGTAGATCGTCGGCTCGGCGACCATCCCGAGCGTGTACATGTACGTCGCGGCGCGGTACTGGAACTGCGTCTGGATCTGCGTCCGCATTGTCGTCGCGTAGAAGTCGAACATCGACCGGAGCCACGACTCCTGCTGCGGGAGGGCGCGCGCGCTCACGACGCGAAGACCTGCTCGATCACGTCTTCGATCGGCGGATCCTCGACGGTCAGGTCGTGCACCTCGTGCTCGGCGAGGAGCTTCGCCGTCGCCTGTGACGTCTCCGCGCGGGGCACGCGAAGCGAGATGCGCTCGCCGTCGGCGAGCACCGCTTCGATCGTCTTGTAGGCGCCGAACCGGTCGCCGAGTGTCGACAGCTGCCCGTCGAAGAGGATCTTGCCGTGGTGGATGACGATGACGCGCTTGCAGAGCGCCTCGACGTCGGCCATGTAGTGGCTCGTGAGCAGGACGGTCGCGCCGTACCGCGCGTTGTACTCCGCGATGAAGTTGCGGATCCGCTTCTGCATCGTCACGTCGAGCCCGATCGTCGGCTCGTCGAGGAAGAGCACCTGCGGCAGGTGCAGCAGGGAGCCGACCACCTCGACCTTCATCCGCTCGCCGAGAGAGAGGTTGCGCACGGGCTTGCGCACGAGATCACCGACGTCGAGCAGGTCGATCAGCTCGTCGCGCGTGCGCGCGAAGTCCGCGCGCGGCAGCCGGTAGATGGCGCGGTTCAGCTCGAACGAGTCGAGGGCGGGGAGATCCCACTGGAGCTGGTTGCGGTTGCCCATGACGAGCGTCATCCGCCGGAGGTAGTCGCGCTCCCGCTTCGAGGGGATGTGTCCGAGGACGCGGCCCTCGCCCGACGTCGGGAAGAGCAGCCCGGAGAGCATCTTCAAGGTCGTCGTCTTGCCCGCGCCGTTCGGGCCGAGGAAGCCGACGACCTCGCCGGCCTCGATCGAGAAGGAGATCGCGTCGACGGCGCGCACCTCGCGCCACGTGCGGTTCACGAGGCCGCGCAGGGACGCGCGCAGGCCGGCCTCGCGCTCGGGCACGCGAAAGACCTTCGTCAGCGCTTCGACTTCGACGACCGCGGCCACGACCCGCCAGCATACGCTGCCGACGTGCGGATCCTTCTCGTCTCGCAGATGTATCCCGGTGCAGATGCGCCGGACCTCGGCACCTTCGTCGCGCAGGTCGAGCACGCGCTCGCGGATCGCGGTCATGTCGTCGAGCGCGCCGTCCTCGACACGCGCGCGGGCGGAAAGCTCCGCTACCTCGAGCTCGCGCGCCGAACCCTAGGCGCCGCGCGGCCGGACGTCGTCTACGCGCACTTCCTCGTGCCGAGCGGGCTGATTGCTGCACTCGCGACGCGCGCGCCGCTCGTCGTGACCGCCCACGGGCGCGACGTGCGCAACATCGGCGAGCTGCCGGGCATTGCCGCGGCGACGCGGCTCGTCGTGCGGCGCGCGACGACGGTCGTCTGCGTGTCGGAGTACCTGCGCCGTGAGCTCGAGACGAAGCTGCCCGCGGCGCGCGGCAAGACGGAGGTCGTGTCGAGCGGCGTCGATCTCGAACAGTTCGCGGTCGCTCCGGCTCCCGACGGCCCGCCGCGCTTCCTGTGCGTCGGCGCGCTGGAGGAGCGCAAGAACGTCGTGCGCCTCGCCGACGCGTTCGCACTGCTCGGCGAAGGGACGCTCACGTTCGTCGGCGACGGCGCGCGGCGCGCGCAGCTCGCAGGGCGTGACCGTGTCACGCTCACCGGTCGCGTGCCGCACGACGAGATTCCCCGCCTCCTCGCGGACAGTCACGTCCTCTGCCAGCCGAGCCTGATCGAGCCGCTCGGTCAGGCGCTCCTCGAGGGCATGGCCGTGGGCCGCTCGGTCGTGGCGACGCGCATCGGCGGGCCGCCCGAGTTCGTCCCGCCCGAGGCGGGTGTGCTCGTCGATCCGCTCGACGTCGACGCGCTCGCCGCCGCACTCCGTCAGGCGGCGGACCTGCCCTGTCCGAATGCGGCTGCCCGCGACGCTGCGGCGAAGCACGACGTCCGCCGGCAGGCGGAGCGAATCGAGGCGATCCTCAGCCGGGCGGCGGCGGCAGGTCGGCCAGCCTGATCTCGACGAGCGGGCGGACCGTCTCCTCGAGACCTGCCTCGCGGGCGAGCTCGAGCGCCTGTTCCCAGCTCGCGCGCGCCTTTTCCGGGTCGACGCCCTGCTTCAGCCGGTTGTCGCCCGTGACGAGCAGCTTCTGGATCCGCGCATGGGCGTCGTCTTCGCCCTTCACAACGCGAGCGTAACAAGGCACGATCCGGGCGGGGTTTGGAGCGAGGGCCAGGAAGTCGTGGCAGCGATTCGCGTGCTCATAGCCGACGATCACCGTCTCTTCGCCGAGGCTCTCGAGGCGATCCTCGGCATCGACGAGCGCATCGCCGTCGTGGGTCATGCGAGCGACGGCGAGGAAGCGGTCAAGCTCGTGATCGAGCTGGCGCCCGACGTCGTGCTCATGGACATCTCGATGCCGGTGCTCGACGGGATCGAGGCCGCGCAGGCGATCCGCGAGCAGGTGGACGATGCCTCCATCCTGATGCTGACCGCCTCGGACTCGCGGGCCGACGTCGACCGGGCACGCGAGGCCGGCGCGGCCGGCTACATCACGAAGGACAGGATCGCAGCGGAGCTGATCGACGCGATCGTCGAGATCGCGAACCGATAAGCACCTGAGCTACCCTGGCGGGCGATGGTCAGCTTTCTCGCAGTCGTCCAGGTCTTCCTCGTCTTCGTGCTCACCGGGCTCGTGCTGATGCACAGCGGCCGCGACGCGGGCATGGGCGGGATGGGCTTCACGCCCGCCTCGCAGGGCGGCACCCACATCGTCGAGCGGAACCTCACGCGGTACACGGTCGTCGTCGCGGTGCTCTTCTTCGCGAACAGCATCGCGCTCTTCCGCTACCTCAAGTAGGCGGCGCGGCACGCGACCGGAGCCGCCGCTCGAACGCCTGGCGCAGGGTCTCGCCGGTGATCCCGAGCGGTTGCGGCGGCGGCGCGGGCGGGGGAGGCGGCAGCGGCTCGACCCGCAGGATCTCGGAGCCCCGCTCGCCGTGGCAGCGCGCATATGCGGCTGCTTCGTCGAGCGACTGCAGCGCCCGCCCGTTCCTGCTCGGCCACAAACGCACAACCACCGTCATACCAAGCCCCGCTACACTTCGCCCTCCCTCGCGCTGGTGGCGGAATTGGTAGACGCGCTAGGTTGAGGGCCTAGTGGCCGTATAGGCCGTGGAGGTTCAAGTCCTCTCCAGCGCATTCGCTCCACGGGCCGCCTGCGGGCGGCCCGTTTCAGGAATGTGGCTTTCTGCGGATTCGGCGGCCGATCGCCTCTCTTAGCGTTGCGCCCATGGGCTACCTCGTGATCGGCGAGCCGTCCTCCGCGGCACTCGGCGAGCTCGTCGCCGGCTTACGGCATGCGCTCGTGCACGCCGGCTTCCCGGAGTCGGCGGCGGACGAGGAGCCGGAGCTCGTCCTGAATCTCGTCGACCGCGAGCGGCCGCGGCCGTACAGGCGCCGCGCGCGCGGGACGTTCGTCGCCGCGCTGCACGAGCTCGAGGTGTCGCCGCCCGACCCGCTGCGCGAGGGCTATCCGATGCTCGTCCGCGCGCTCGCGAACGTGTCGCTCACCTTCGTGCCCGGCGAGGGCGTCTGGTTCACGACCCTCGAGCGCGGGAGCTACCTCGTCGAGGAGACGCGGGG
>JBGPLW010000231.1:0-4834 GCA_041486645.1 Gaiellaceae bacterium
CCCAAAGCGGACGGCCGCGCTCGAGGCGATCTCGGTCGACATGTGGGCCGCCTTCCTGAAAGCAATCCGGGCGCGAGCGCCACAGGCGGCCGTCTGCATCGACCCCTTCCACGTCGTCCAACGCGCCAACCATGCAGTCGAGACGGTCCGCAAGAGAGAGTGGCGGCGGCTGCAAGCAAGCGGCGCGTCGGGACGCTGGCTCAAGCAGACCCGCTGGGCGGTGCTGAAACGACCCGAGCGGTTGAGCGAGCCGCAGACCGAAACGCTCGCGCTCCTGCAACGCGAAAACGAGCGGCTCTACCAGGCCTACCTGCTCAAAGAACAACTGCGCGCCATCTACCAGGTCGCGCCCAGCGAGGCCCGGCAGCTGCTCGACAGCTGGCTCGACGCCGCCGAGCGCTCCGAGCTGCCGCCGTTCCAACGACTCGCCCGCTCGCTCCGCAAACACCGCCACGGTGTGCTCAACGCGATCGAGCTCGGACTCTCCAACAGCCGCCTCGAAGCACTCAACGCCAGGGTCCGGCTGATCAACCACAGAAGCTACGGCTTCCACAGCCCCGACCCGCTGATCGCGCTCATCCACCTCTGCTGCGGACCAATCACGATCCAACTACCCACATGAACAGCACAAGAGCCCTTTCAAGCAGGTTGCAGACGTTGGCTCGTCAGCGCAGTGAGACGACTGCAACCTGACTGAAGTCAGGTTGCGCTACGTCCAGCAACCTGCTTTCAAGCAGGTTGCAGACGTTGGCTCGCCGCGCGCACTGAAACGACTGCAACCTGACTGAAGTCAGGTTGCATGCATCAGCTCCCGGCGAACGCCGCGCGCAGCCGCTCGAGTCCGAGATCGAGTGTGTCGTCCGCGGTCGCGAGCGACAGGCGCGCCCAGCCGCGGCCGCGTTCGCCGAAGCCTTCGCCCGGTGCGACCGCGACGCGATGCTGCTCGAGCAGCTCTACCGCCGTCCGCCCGCCGGGAAGCTCGAACCACACGAAGAAGGTCCCCTCGCCGCACGGCTTGCAGCCCGCGAGCGCTGCCACGGCACGGTCGCGCCTGGCTTCGTACAGCGCGCGCCGAGCCTCGACCGACTCCTGCGGCCCCGTCAGCGCGGCGACCCCCGCCTCCTGCACCGCCATGAAGACTCCGGCGAACTGGTGGTTCTGCAGCTCTTCGATCCGCGCGACGATCTCCGCGTTCCCGATCGCAAAGCCGAGACGCCAGCCCGCCATCCCGTACGACTTCGACATCGAGAAGAGCTCGAAGCCGATCTCGCGCGCGCCTTCGACCGCGAGAAAGCTCGCCGGCTTCCGTTCGTCGAACACGAGATCGCCGTACGCGAAGTCGTGCATCACCCATGCACCGGTGCGGTGCGCCCACTCGATCGCCTCCTCGAACACGCCTACGGGCGCGCACGCCGCAATTGGATTCGACGGATAGTTGAGATAGAGCGCGGCGGCTGTCGAAGGCGCGGTGTCCCAGTCGGGACGCCCGTCCTCAAGCAGCGCCAGCGGCACGTGTTCCGCGGCGGCGAGTGCGACGGCGGAGCGGTAATCGGGATACCCAGGATCGGGCAAGACGATCCCGTGGCCGCGCTCGACGCACACCTGCGCGAACTCCATCAGCCCGGTCTTCGAGCCCGGTAGCACGGCGACCTCGCGCGACGGGTCGACATCGACGCCGTAGACGGAGGCGTATCGCGCGGCGATCGCTTCCTTCAGTGCGGGCAGCCCGGCAAACGGGGCGTACCCGTGCGTGTCCGCCCGCTTCGCGGCGCGATCGAGTGCCTCGGCGACGTGCGCCGGTGGGCCGATGTCGGGATTACCCCGGCCGAGGTCAATGAGCGGCTCCCCGTCGCGGGCCGCGGCAGCGGCGACACGCGCCAGCAGAGCGGTGAAGTACTGCTCCGGAAGCCGGTCGAGTCGCCGAGGACGGGCGCGCACCCGCGCGACCTTATGCGGCGGAGCGCTCGGCGCGGCGCAGCTCGACCGGAAGCTTGAAGACGACGTCCTCGTACACGGACTGGTGCTCGGAGATGTCGTCGATGCCGCGCTCGCGGAACCACTCGCAGACGTCGCTCACGAGCCGCTCCGGCGCGGACGCCCCGGACGTGACGCCGACGACGTCGATGCCTTCGAGCCAGGCCTCCTTGATCTCGCCCGCGTCGTCCACGAGATGGGCGGGCACGCCGGCGGCGTGCGCTACCTCGACGAGGCGCACCGAGTTCGAGGAGTTGCGCGAGCCGACGACGAGGAGCAGCCCGACCTCGGCGAGGAGCTCCTTCACGGCCCACTGGCGGTTGGACGTCGCATAGCAGATGTCCTCGCGCGCCGGCCCCTCGAGCTGGGGGAAGCGGCGGCGCAGGACGTCGATGATCTCCCGGGTCTCGTCGACCGACAGTGTGGTCTGGGTGATGTACGCAAGCCGCGCGTCCCTCGGCTGCGCGAGCGCCTCCGCGTCGGCGACCGACTCGACGAGCACCGTCGCTTCCGGCGCCTCGCCCAACGTCCCTTCGACCTCCTCGTGCCCCGCGTGGCCGATGAGCACGATGGTGTAACCCGCAGCCGCGTACCGGCGAGCCTGCGTGTGCACCTTCGTGACGAGCGGGCAGGTGGCATCGATGGAGACGAGACCCTGCTCGTCCGCGGCGCGACGCACCTCCGGCGAGACCCCGTGCGCCGAGAAGACGACCGTCGAGCCCGTGGGCACCTCCTCGACGGAGTCGACGAAGATCGCGCCTTGCTCCTGAAGGTCGCGGACGACGTGTGCGTTGTGGACGATCTGCTTGCGGACGTAGACCGGCTCGCCGTAGAGCCGAAGCGCCCGCTCGACCGTGTCGACCGCCCGCTCGACACCGGCGCAATAGCCGCGGGGCGAGGCAAGGAGGACACGCTTCGTCAAACCGCGGGCCAGGATAGCTCCGGCCTCATGAAGACGGCGTTAAATGGAAAAGCCCGCCGCTCGGGGGGGTCGGTGCGGCGGGCTCTCCCAAGTTGCTCACCACGGCGCTAGCAGGCCAGGTTCGACCGCCGCGGTTCGCATCGCCCAGTGGCTGGGACGGTAACGGGCACCCCCGACCCTCACAATGGGCCGGACGGCCCATCTTTTGAACGCGGAGCGATGTTCCGTTGCGGCCTGAAAGCCCGGCTTGCGAGAGGGCCTTCCCTCCGTACAATCACCACGCCCAGCATGACCCCAATCGAGTCGCTTCCCGTCGGCCTCAACGGTCTCGCGCTCGCGTGGGAGAGCGTTGCAGCCCTGCTCGGCGCCCTGGCCGTCGGGCTTGCCGCCGGCGCGCTCCTCCGGGCGCGCTCCGCGCGGCGAGCGCGTGCCTACCGGATCGCCCCCGAGCGCGAACGCGAGCTCGAGAGCATCCGCCGCATCGCCGTCGAGCTCGCGCGGACCTCGGACGTGGAGGGCGTTGCGCGGGCGCTCCTCGACGAGATCGGCTCGCTCTTCGCCGTCGGCTTCGTCGCGCTCACCTTCGTCTCGGACGATGCGCGCGAGGGCACCGGCTTCCTCGCCCGCAAGCGAGGCAAAGACGTCGACTGGTGGCCGTCCGTTCGCGTCGACCTGGAGCACGAGCCGTCCGGGATCGCGAGCGCGGTGCGCGACGCAGCGAGCTTCACCGCCTATGACGTCGCGGGCTCGACGCGGGTGAGCTCGAGGCTCTCGAAGGAGGTCGGTGCGAAGAGCGCCGCCTTCGTGCCGTTGATCAGCGACGGCCGGGTGATCGCGGTCATCTCCGTCGCGACGACCGACGAGCAGCGCGTGTTCTCGGCCGAGGACCTCGGCGTCATGCAGACGCTCGCCTCCGAGGCGACGATTGCGCTCGAGCGCACGCGGTCGGCTCTCGCGCTCGGCGAGGCGCTCGCGCGCGAGCGCCTGCTCTCGGGCATCTCGCGTCGCCTGCGCACCGAGCTCGACCTCGACGCCGCGCTCACGGCGACTGTCGAGGAAGCGGGGCGCGCTCTCGGCGCGTCGCGCTGCTTCGTGCGGCTCGGCGACTACGACGGCAATCTCCCGGTCATCGCGCAGTGGCACGCGGTGGGTGCGCTGCCGGTCGGTGAGCACACCGACCGCCTGGCCGGCTCGAATCTCGCCGTGCGTACGGGGAAGACCGTTGCCATCGGCGACCTCGACGAGGCCCCGGAGCTCGCGGAGCCGTCGCTCGGAGGCCTTGAAGAGCTACGCGCGCTCGGCACGCGCGCGGTCGTGTCGACGCCGATCGTCGTCGAGGACAGGTCGATCGGCGTGCTCTCCGCGCACCGCGACATGGCGGGCGCGTGGAGTCGCGGCGATGTGCTCCTCATCGAAGCAGTGGCTGCGGAGGCCGGGCTCACGATCCGGCTCGCGCGGCTGCTCGCCGAGAACCGCGAGCAGCTCGGACAGCAGACCGCGCTTCTGCGCGCTGCGCAGGTTCTGAGCGGAGAGCTCGAGGTCGGCACGGTGCTCGAGAGGCTCGTCGACGAGGTCGCCGAGCTCTTGCAGGCCGATGCGTCCGATTGCTACCTCTACGACCACGAGCGGAGCGTGCTGCGCTGCGCGGCGGTGCACGGCTTCGACCAGTCGCTTGTCGGGTTCGAGTTCACGGCTGCGCGCGGCCTCGCGGGACTTGCGATCCGCGGAGGACGGCCTCTCGTCGCGAGCGACTACTCGGAGCTCGCCGAATCCGTTCCGCACCCGGCCTACGAGGGCTTCACCGACGCCATGGTGGCGCCGATGCGCTGGAGCGACGACGTGCAGGGCGTCCTCGGTGTCGGCCGGCGAAGCGGGTTGGGGTTCAGTCCGCGTGACACCGACATGCTCGAGGCATTCGCGGGACTCGCCTCGCTCGCG
>JBGPLW010000232.1:0-4825 GCA_041486645.1 Gaiellaceae bacterium
CCAGATTCCGGAGATGACGGGCGGCGACCTCGTGCTCGGGGGCACGCGCGCCGACTTCGGGCAGACCGGGTCACCGGTCGTGCTGCTCCAGTTCACGAATCACGGCTCCGACCAGTTCCAGAAGATCACGCGCGAAGAGGCGGACCGCGGCAAGCTCCGCTTCACGTCGACCGGCAGCCAGGGCGACTACCTGAACTACGTCCAGCACTTCGCGATCGTCCTCGACGGGCAACTCGAGTCGACGCCGTACATCGACTTCAAGCGCAACCCGGACGGCATCGCCGGCCCGAACGCGGAGATCGACCTCGGGACGGGCGGCTCGATCAAGGAGGCGAAGGATCTCGCGCTGATCCTCCAGACCGGTGCGCTGCCGGTGAGCTTCAAGCAGATCGAGCGCACCGACGTGTCCGCGACGCTCGGTAAGTCCTCGCTCACGCAGGCGTGGCATGCGGCGCTCGTCGGCCTGATCGTCGTCGCGATCTTCCTGCTCGTCCTCTACCGCTTCCTCGGCCTCGTCGCGGTGATCGGCCTCGGCATCTACGCGCTCTTCTACTACGCCGCGATTCTGCTCTTCCCGGGCGTCGTGCTCACGCTGCCGGGCTTCGCCGGGTTGATCCTGACGATCGGTGTCGCCGCCGACGCGAACGTCGTCGTCTTCGAACGCATCAAGGAAGAAGTGCGCGCCGGGAAGTCCGTGCGCGCCGCCATCTCCGCCGGCTATGGCAAGGGCTTCCACACGATTCTCGACGCCAACGTCGTCACCGCGATCACCGCCCTCGTCCTGTTCCTGATCGCCGTCGCGTCGGTGAAGGGCTTCGCGCTCTTCCTCCTGATCGGCACCGTCATCTCGCTGCTCACCGCCGTTGCTGCGACCCGGGCCCTGCTGCACATGCTGAGCGGGTTCCGCTGGTTCGACAACCCGCGGTTCATGGGCGCGCAGGGCCAGCAGACCGCGAAGTGGCTCCAGATCGACTTCATGAAGCGGCGCTACCTCTGGTTCGCGATCTCCGGCGTGATCATCGTCGCGGGCGCGGTCTCGCTCGGGGTGCGCGGCCTCAACCTCGGCATCGACTTCAAGGGCGGCACGCAGATCACGTTCAAGACGCCGCAGGCCTATTCGACCGATGCGATCCGCAAGATCGCGGCGGGCCCCGACGTCAACCGCCCCGACGCGATCGTGCAGGGCCGCGGCAAGTCGGTGAACGGCGATTACACGACGTGGCAGGTCCGCACGCGCGCGCTTTCGCAGGCGGAGCAGAACTCGTTCCAGCTCGACCTGAAACAGAAGGTCGGCGCCTTCGCGAGCGGCACGAAGAACGTCTCGTCGAGCTTCGGCCACCAGATAGCCAAGGACGCGATCTACGGAATCATCGTCTCGCTCGTCCTGATCGTGATCTACATCGCGCTGCGCTTCGACATCAAATTCGCGGTTCCCGTGATCGTCGCGATGCTGCACGACATCGTCATCACCGTCGGCGTCTACTCGATTGCCTTCAAGGAGGTGTCGATCGCCACGGTGGCCGCGGTCTTAACCGTGCTCGGCTACTCGATCTACGACACCATCATCATTTTCGACCGCGTGCGCGAGAACATCCCGCTGATGCGACGTCAGTCCATGGCGACGATCACGAACGTGTCGCTGTGGGAGACGATCCGCCGATCGCTGGCCACGACGTTCATCACGCTGCTGCCGGTGATCGCGCTCGAAGTGCTCGGCGGCGCAACGCTCAAGGACTTCGCCTTCGCGCTCATCATCGGCGTCACGTCAGGTGCCTACTCGTCGATCTTCATCGCGGCGCCGCTCCTCTGCATGTGGAAGGAGCGTGAGCCGGATTACGCGAAGCGGAAGCGGTTCGCGGGCGACGACGAGGTCGCAGGCACCGTCGGCGGGGCCGGCAGGCGGCGCAAGGTCGACGTGGGCACGGCTGCGCTGGCCGCGTCGGAAGACGCCCTGGCCGCCGAGCCGACGCCCGAGCTCGTCGATGTGATTCAGGCGTCGCCGTCGGAGCCGGGCGCCCAGGCGCGCCGCGAGAAGCGCCGCCAGCGCCGGCGCTCGAGGCCGCATGGCCGCGCGCGCTAGCGACCGGATCGTCGAGGTGATCGAGGAGCTGCTCGGCGAGCTCCCCGCCCGCCTGCGCGGCAGTCGCACGAAGCTCTCCGAGCAGGCGCTCGGCGCTGTCCGCTCGCTCGTCGACGAGCTGCACCTCGTGACCCGCGACGACCTCGACGAGCTCGAGCTCCGCGTCGCGCAGCTCGAGCACCGGCTGCGCCTGCTCGAGAAGTCCTCAGCGGCGCCGTAGCCGCCGCACCGAGGCGTTCACGCTCTCGACGTCGTAGGCGACGTACACGCAGATCGCGGCAAGCGGCAACTCCGCGAAGATCGCCTGCAGCACGGCCTCGAGCCGCTCGCCGGGAGTCGAGGTGACGATGTCGAACCAGGCGTCGCAGAGGAGCATTGCGCCTGTCGCCGCGGCCAGGGGGGCGAGCAGGCGGGAGCCGCGGAACACCGCTCGCGCCGTGAGGGCCATGATCGCCGCGAGCGCGACATCGAAGCCGACCCACGCGAGGTCGTAGTGGTGGCTGACATGACGGGATGGCAAGGAGAACGTCAGCCAGAGCGTCCAAGGTATGAGCGCGACGGCGGTGAATCCGAGGAGGGCCGTGATCCAGCGGGGAAGCGCCACACACAGGTTGTACCCTGGCCGCGTGACTCTGCGCAGGCCCAAGCCGGAGTCGCTCCTTGCCTGGGCCGCTGCCGTTGTCGGCGTGATCGGCATCGCGTCGGCGCTCACGCCCGAGTTCGCGAACCGGTACGACGTCGTCAAGGGC
Source organism: Gaiellaceae bacterium (assembly GCA_041486645.1). Lineage (GTDB taxonomy): Bacteria > Actinomycetota > Thermoleophilia > Gaiellales > Gaiellaceae > Palsa-739. The sequence continues at coordinate 2,830 of JBGPLW010000232.1, forward strand.
GTGCTGCCGCCCGGAGTCCCCACGGCGGCGCGGGTGTTCGCGCTCGCATTCGGGATCGCGCTCGTCTGGCTGTCGCGTTCGCTCGCGCGCCGCAAGCAGCGGGCCTGGCAGCTCGCCGTCGCGGTCGTCGTCGCGTCGGCAATCGCCCATCTCGCGAAGGGCCTCGACTTCGAGGAGTCCATGATCTCGCTGCTCCTGCTCGCGGCGCTCCTGCGGTGGCGCCGCCATTTCGACGTCCCGGGAGACCCCCGCGCCGTCCGGCCGGTGCTCGTGATCGCAATCGGGGCGGCCGCGGCCGCGTCGTCGACGGTCGGCATCGAGTTGCGCGGCGCCGACCTCCCGGAGCGCGTGGGCGACCTGCTCACCGCAGTTGGTGTCCTCGCCGGCTTCACCGTGCTCGGCTTGTGGCTGCGACCGCTGTCGGAGGCGGTCGCGCAGACGGTCGGGGAGCGGCGGATCGCGCGCGAGCTCGTCGAGCAGTACGGGAGCGACAGCCTCTCCTTCTTCGCGTTGCGCCGCGACAAGAGCTTCTTCTTCTCGCCGACGCGCCGCGCGTTTCTCGCCTACCGCGTCGTGTCGGGCGCGGCGCTCGTCAGCGGCGATCCCGTCGGTGACGCCGCGGAGTTCGACGCTCTTCTCGCCGAGTTCCGGCGCGTTGCGCACGCGCGCGGCTGGCGCCTCGCGATCCTCGGTGCGTCGCGCGAAAGTCTCCCGCTCTACGAGCGTCTCGGCATGCGCGCGATTGCGATCGGCAACGAGGCGGTCATGCGGCCGGAGGCGTTCTCGCTCGAAGGACGGTCGATTCGCAAGGTGCGACAGTCCGTCTCGCGTCTGACGAAGGCGGGCTACTCCTTCCGGGTCGTCGCCGCCGACGACGTCGACGCCGGCCTGCGCGCCGACCTCGAAGCTGTCTCCGCCGTGTGGCGCGGCAACCAGGTGGAGCGAGGCTTCTCGATGGCGATGGACGATCTCTACGCCGAGGGGACGATGTTCGCGGTCGCGGTCTCACCGGACGGTGAGGTCGGCGGCTTCATGCATATGGCGCCCTCGCCGGCGGGCGGCGGCTGGTCGCTCTCGACGATGCGGCGACGGCCGACGACGCCGAACGGCCTTATGGAGTTCCTCGTTGTCGAGACTCTCGCCTGGGCAAAGGAGTGCGGCGTTGCCGAGGTCTCGCTCAACTTCTGCGCACTCGCGGACTTTCTCTCGCCCGAGCTGGCGGTCACGGTGTCGCGGCGCGTGCTGCGCCGCGCGCTCCTCTCGGCCGACAGCGTCTTCCAGCTCGAGCGGCTCCACTCGTTCAGCCGCAAGTTTCATCCCGAATGGCGGCCCCGCTATCTCTGCGTCGAGAAGCTCGGCGACCTGCCGCTCGTCGGGCTCGCGTATCTGCGGGTCGAGCAGCTCCTGACGCCGCCGTCGCCGTGGCGCAAGCGCGCTCCCGTGTCACACTTGTAAGAGTGCCCCTTCCAGCAATGTCCTCCAGGCTTCTGGAACGCGATCACGCGGCGCGTTGCCGCGTCCTCGGTCGCGCCGCTAGCACCGCTAGCGACGCGACCTGCGTCCTTGCACCGCTTGGTGCTCGCGCCCCAGAAGCGTGGGCACATCACTGGAAGGGGCACTAGTGGCTCAACCGGCAACGAGAAGTCTCGGCCGCCTGTCGGAGATCGCTCAGGTCATGGTCCGGCACGGCTTCGGCTACTTCCTCGAGGCGCACAAGCTGACCGATCTGCTGCCGGGCCGCTCGGCCGAAGCGCGGCTCGCGGAGGTCTACGACGAAGGGTCGTCGGCTCGCGGCCAGCATCTCCGTGAGCTCCTCGACGAGCTCGGCCCGACGTTCGTGAAGTTCGGGCAGCTGCTCTCGACGCGCCCCGATGTCGTGCCGCCGGACATCATCACGGAGCTCCGCGGCCTTCAGGACGACGTGCGCCCGTTCCCGTTCGAGCAAGCCGAGCGCGTGATCGAGGAGGATCTCGGCAACTCGATCGACCGGCTCTTC
>JBGPLW010000233.1:0-4795 GCA_041486645.1 Gaiellaceae bacterium
CGGCAGCTCGGTCGCGGTGTAGTAGGGCATCGACCGGTTCTGGCCCGAGCGGTAGAACCCGTCCATCGCGCCGTGGTTCCACTGGGTATGACACGGCGTTCCACGAGTGGGGCGGATCGGCGCTCCGGAGCGCGGTGAGCTCGAACGGTGCGTGTCCGACACCTGCGGCGTCCGGCTGCGTGTAGCCCGCGGGCGGGCCGTAGCCGGCCGCCTGCACCTGCGGCGCGTAACCGAAGTAGTGGTCGAACGACCGGTTCTCCTGGCACGTGATCACGATGTGCCGGAGCGGGCTCTGCGCCTTCCCGTACCGGCGCGCCCGCGCAGCGGCGGGTGCCGTCGCCCAGAGCGTGCCGCCCGCGACGGCGACCCCTGCTGCCCCGGACTTCTTGAGGAACGCGCGCCGGGTCAAGGCGTCCTTGCGTGACATCAGCCCTCCTTACCCTCGACGGTGGGAGGGAGGGGAGCCGCATTGTCCTCTCCCACGGCGAGCCTACGACGCGGCCGCTGCCGGAGTCAATCGAGGGCGTAGCTGTCGTACGCGGCGGCGTCGACCGCTTCGCCGGCATCGACGCGCTGGAGGTACTCCGCGAAGCCGCAGGACGGTGCGTGGACATTCAGGAACCGCGCGCGCCCGACGCTCGTGAACGCGTGCACGACGCCGGGCGGGACGACCACGGACGTGCCCGCCTGCGCTCGAATCGTCTCTCCGTCCACGCGGAACTCGAGCTCGCCCTCGAGGACGTGGAAGCAGTCCGCATGCCGCAGGTGCACGTGGTCGTCTGCGCCGTCGTACTCGGCGTCGGCGAAATACTCGAGCACGTCCGCATCGTGCGATCGCACCTTCACGAGCGCGAGCCGGTGCGGTTTCGCAAGCCGGTCGCCGTCGCCCGGAGCGCTGACGATCGGCCGCGGCACGGATGAGGCGCGGTCAGGGCCGAACTGGTCGTACTCCGCACGCGGCAGGCCGTACTCCTGGCCGCGAGCCCACACCCCGGGCGCATGGAGGTTCAGGAAGCGCGCTTCCACGTCGCCCGGATTCCGGAACCCGTGCACGAGCAGCGGCAACGCCGCGACACAGGTCCCCGCCGGCACACGCACCGTGCCGTCGCCGAGCCGGAACTCGAGCTCTCCCTCGAGCACGTAGAAGAGATCCGTGTGCACGGCATGCGTGTGCGGAGGCACCGGGCTCTGCGCTCCCGAGCGCGTGCTGGGGAGCCAGTCGATCTGCGGCAGCTTCGCCTCGCCGAACTGCGTCACGACGACCCGGCTCGGCGGGAGCTTCGCGCGCAGGGTACGCGCCGCATCTTCGGGATCCCCTGCGTCGCGGATCGCACGCACGACTGCGATCCCCGGAGCACCGTGGGCGACGACCTCGTCGACGTTGTCCGCCTCGATCCCGCCGATCGCGAACCATGGCACGCGCAGCGCGTCGCGTGCAGCGCGCACGAGCTCGAGGCCGCCCGCCGCCGACTCCGGCTTCGTGGGCGTGCCGAAGATCGCGCCGACGCCGAAGTAGTCCGGATCGCCGTGCAGCTCGGCTGCGGTCGTCGCCGAAAGGCCGACGATCGCGTCGGGCCCGACTGCGCGGCGTGCCTCCGCGAGCGGCGCGTCGCCCTGTCCGACGTGGACGCCGTCGGCGCCGGTGCGCTCGACGAGGTCGGGCCGGTCGTTCAGGAGGAAAAGCGCGTCGTGCGCGTCGCATGCGTGGCGGAACGGCTCGGCGGCCCGGACGAGCTCGTCGTCCGGGAGCTCCTTGTCGCGAAGCTGCACGATGTCGACGCCGCCGCGCAGCGCCCCCTCGAGCAGAGCGGCCGGATCGAGGCCGCCCGGCCTCGCCTCGAGCACGAGATAGAGGCGCGAGCGGGCGAGCTTTGCCCGACGTTCGGTGCCGTTCACGGCGGCGGACCCTATCGTCCGCGTTGTGGAGCGGTACGACGTGGCGATCGTGGGCGGCGGCATCATCGGCCTCGCGTGTGCTTTTCGTGCGCAGCAGCGCGGTCTCAGCGTCTGCGTCCTCGAGCGCGCTGGCGCCGGCTGCGGTGCGACGCACGCGGCGGCGGGGGTGCTCGCCCCGGATCCGGAGACGCCTGGCTTCACCGCACTTGCGCGGCGTTCCTCCGAGCTCTGGCCGGCCTTTGCCGAGGAGCTCGGCGACGTCGGGTACACGCGCTGCGGCTCGCTTGTCCTTGCGTTCGACGACACGCCGATCGAGCTCGAGGGCGAAGTGCTCGACGGCGACGCCTGCCGTGCGCTCGAGCCGGGCATCGCCTCCGACTGCGTCGGCGGGCTCCTGCTCGCGGATGACGCGCAGGTCGATCCGCGCCGTGTCGTCGCAGCGCTCGCGCACGCGGTCGGCGGTGCGCTGCGAACGAGCGCGGACGTCGTCGATCTCTCACCAGAGAGCGTCGGCCTCGCCGACGGCACGCGCATCGAGGCCGACCGCGTCGTGCTCGCCGCAGGCGCATGGTCCTCCCGGCGGCTCGCGAAGCGGCTCGCAGTGCACCCGGTCAAAGGGCAGACGCTGCGCCTGCGGGGCCCGCTCCCCGCGACGCGCATCATCCGCAGCGAGCACGTCTACGTCGTCCCGCGAGCGAGCGGCGAGACGGTCATCGGCGCGACGGTCGAGGACGCCGGCTTCGACGAGACGCCGACCGACGAGGCGACGGAGCTCCTGCTGCGCCAGGCGATCCGTGCCGTGCCCGCCGTGGCCGAGCTCGAGGTCGTCGAAGCGGTTGCAAGCCTCCGTCCTGGGACACCCGACGACGGGCCACTCATCGGCGAGTGGGAGGGGCTCGTAGTCGCCTCCGGCCACTTCCGCAACGGGATCCTGCTCGCACCCATCACGGCGGACGCCGTCGCGGCGCTCCTCACCGGCGAGGCGCAACCACCGGAGACGTTGGCGTTCGACCCGAGCCGCTTCGACTAACGCGCGTACTCGACGCTCGTGAACGGCCACGCATCGCGCAACCACGCGCGCACAGCGTCGCACAACGCGGCATCGAGCTCCGCCCGGTCAGCACAGACCCACGAGCGAACCCGCGCGTCGTGCCCGCCCGGCTCCGCGGGATAGATGTAGACGCAGCCGATGACAGCGCCGCTCTGCGGCGCCAGCACGGTGTAGGTGAAGCCGCGTCGCTCTTCGAAGTCGTGCGCGTGGCGTTCGAGGTCGCCTCGGTTCTCGTCGAGCGTCATCGCGTGCGGCCAGTCGCTCTCCGCCCAGCCGGGTGATGCGTGGATGTGCTCCATTGACGACGTCCACGCGGCGTAGTCGGCCTCGTTGTGCTCTGGGCCAAGCGGCTCGAGCGTGAACTCCACCGCCCCGAGCCTGCGCGGCGGCACGAAGCCGTCGGGAACGAAGCTCATGCGCGTCGGAGCCGCTCGGCGAAGCCGGTGCTCGGTGCATGGATGTTCAGCATGCGGAGCTCGCCCTCGCCGACGTTCCGGAAGCCGTGCACGACGCCGATGGGAGCGGCGACGTACGTGCCCGGGCCGGCCCTGACGACCTCGTCGCCGACGGTGAACTCGGCCTCGCCGTCGAGGACGTAGAACGAGTCGACGTGATCTGCGTGGCTGTGGGGCGGGACGCCCTCGAACTCCGGCCCGAAGCAGAGCTCGATCGCCTCGAGCTCGGGCAGCTCGGCCAGGATCCGGTGGTGCCTTGGCCCGCGCGGGACCCTTTCGCCCCCGCCGGGGCCGGCCACGATCCCGTCCACGGCGATAGTGTTCCATACGAACACCTGTTCGTGTAGAACTGGGGAGTGGCCTACATCGAGCTCCACGCCCACAGCGCCTACTCGTTCCTCGACGGCGCCTCGCAGCCCGAGGAGCTCGCGGCCCGGGCGGCCGAGCTCGGCTATTCGGCGCTCGCGCTGACCGACCACGACGGCGTCTACGGCTCGCTCGAGTTCGCGCATGCCGCGAAGCACTTCGGCGTCCGGCCGATCACGGGGGCGGAGCTCTCCCTCGACGGCGGCACCCACGTGACGCTCCTCGTCGAGTCGTCGCAGGGCTACGCGAACCTTTGCCGGCTCATCACCGCAGCGCACGCGGACACGCGCCCGAAGGAGAACCGCGAGCCGGTGCCGCCGTCGCTCGATCCGCGCCTCCTCGAGGAGCTGCACGACGGCCTCGTCTGTCTCTCCGGCTGCGCGCGCGAGGGTCTCGCGGTACGCGACCCGAACGCGGCCGCCCGCCTCGCGCAGGTGTTCGGGCGCGACAACTTCTTCGTCGAGCTGCAGCGGCCGTACGAGCGCGGCGACATCCGGCGGAACGCGAAGCTGCGCGGCCTCGCCGAGACGCTGAGAGTGCGCACGATCGCGACCGGTGACGTGCACGCTCACGTGGAGCGCCGCGCCGCGCTGCAGGACGTGCTCGTCGCCGTGCGGTGCCGCACGTCGCTCGACGGCTGCGAGCGCGAGCGCCGCGGCAACCACGAGTGCGTCCTCGCCGCACCCGCCGACATGCTCGAGCGCTTCACCGACGACCGCGACGCCGTCGAGTGCACCTCCGAGCTCGCCGACCGGCTCCGCTTCGACCTGACGCAGGAGCTCGGCTACCGCTATCCCGACTTCTCCGACGGCGTCGAGTCCGCGATCGCGCAGCTGCGCGCCGTGTGCGAGCGGGCCTTCGCCGAGCGCTACTCGAACCTGAACGATCACAAGAAACGCGTACGCGCGCGGCTCGAGGAGGAGCTCGTCCTGATCGGCGAGCTCGGCCTCGCCGGCTTCTTTCTCCTGCACTGGGAGGTTCTCGAGCTCGCGCGCGAAGTCGCGTACGAGGTCCGCGGTCCCGGCTC
>JBGPLW010000234.1:0-4754 GCA_041486645.1 Gaiellaceae bacterium
GCGACCCGCCGAACGACGCGCCGATCGCCGCGCCCACCGCTGCGATCTCGTCCTCGGCCTGGAACGTGCGCACGCCGAACTGCTTGTAACCTGCGAGCTCCTCGAGGATCGACGACGCCGGCGTGATCGGGTACGCACCGAGGAAGAGCGGCAGACCCGACAACTCCGCCGCGGCGACGAGACCCATCGACAGTGCCTGGTTGCCGGTGATGTTCCGGTAGATGCCCGGCGCGAGCTTCGCGGGCTTCACCTCGTACGTGACCGCGAACGTCTCCGTCGTCTCGCCGAACGCGTAGCCCGCGCGCAGCGCCTTCAGGTTCGCCTCCGCGATCTCGGGCCGCTTCGTGAACTTCGACGTGATGAACGACTCCGTCGAGTCGACCGGGCGACCGTACAGCCACGACATGAGCCCGAGCGCGAACATGTTCTTCGCGCGCTCCGCCTCGCGCGACGTGACGCCTTCGACGTCCTTCAGCGCGCCGACGGTGAGCGTCGTGAGCGGCACAGCGTGCACCTGGAACTCGTCGAGCGACCCGTCTTCGAGCGGGTTCGCCGCATAGCCCGCCTTCTGGAGGTTGCGATCGTTGAATGCGTCCGCGTTCACGATCAGCGTGCCGCCCTTCGGCAGATCCTTGAGATTCGTCTTCAGCGCCGCAGGATTCATCGCGACGAGAACGTTCGGCGCATCGCCCGGCGTGAGGATGTCGTGGTCGGCGAAGTGGAGTTGGAAGCCCGAGACGCCCGGCAACGAGCCGGCCGGGGCGCGGATCTCCGCCGGAAAGTCGGGCAGCGTGGAGATGTCGTTGCCGAGGAGCGCCGTCTCCGAAGTGAACTGCGAGCCCGTGAGCTGCATGCCGTCGCCTGAGTCGCCCGCGAAGCGGACGATCACCTGATGGAGCTGCTCGACGGGCTTGCTGCTCACGTGCCTGCGTACAGGTATAGCGAATCGGGCGTACGGCCGGGATCCGGGAAGACCCGGATTGCCTGCGCCCAGACGCAGCAGCTTCGCGGCCGCGTGTTCCTCAGCCGGTAGCGAGCAGCAGCGCGTTCCGCGAGGGGTCTCGCACGACAATGCCGTCGTCGCTGGACTCGGGCTCCTGGCCCGAGTCGGCGACGCGAGCGGCGACACGATTGCGCTCCGCCTCGTCCGGCAGCACGATCGTGGCGTAGCGCAACGTCGCCGTGCCGGGCGGCGCCGGCGAGGCGCCGCGGCTCTCCCAGGTGTTCGCGCCAACGTGATGGTGGTAGCCGCCGGCGCTGAGGAACGCAGCCGCCGGGCCGAGTTGCGCCATCACGTCCATTCCGAGCACGCCGTTGTAGAACTCGACGGTCTTCGGGACATCGGCCACGCGCAGGTGGACGTGCCCAACGGCGGTGCCGTCCGGCAGCCCCTCGAACGGTTCGGTCGCCGGGTCGTCCAGCTCGCCGAGGAGGTTCTGCACGTCGAGCGGCATCGTCGTCATCCGCTGGAAGACCTGGCCCTCCCACAGCTCGCGCGGCCGGTCGGCGTAGATCTCGATGCCGTGGTAATCGGGGTCGCGCAGGTAGATCGCCTCGCTCACGTCGTGATCCGAGAGACCCTGCAGCTCGACCTGCTCGCGCGCCCCGTGCGCGAGCCAGCGCGCGAGGCTCGGGCGGTCGGGCACGAGGAGCGCGACGTGGTAGAGGCCCGTATGCCCGTGGTCGGGCTGAACCCCCGGCTCTTCGACGAAGCGCACGAGCTCGCGGTCGGCACCGAGTGACGCTGTTCCGTTCGCGCGTGCGAGCACGCGCAGCCCGACGACGCGCTGCCAGTAGTCGAGCGTCCGGTCGAGATCGGCGACCGTGAGCTCGACCTGTCCCATGTGCGTCTCCGGCGCGATCTCCATGCAGCTCGACGATAGCTCTACGGCAACGGGACGCGTGCGAGGGTGCTCGAGCCCTGGTTCGCGACCCAGAGCGCGCGGCCGACACGCACGATCGCCCTCGGCCTCGCGCCGGTTGAATGGCTCTCGCGGACTGCGCCTGTCCGCGCGTCGATCCTCGTGATGCGGTCGTGGCTGAAGTCGCTCACCCAGAGCGCGCCGTTCACGTAGGCGATCCCGGCGGCATGTCCGTTGATGCGCGTGCGGCGGACGATCCTGCGCGAGGCAGGATCGATCAGCGCAACGATGCCCTTGTCGTACGTCGTCGCCCAGAGGCCGTCCGCGGTGGCGACGAGACCGTCGACGCCGTGACCGACGTCGACCGTCGCGCCGACGACCCTTCCGGTGGCAGGATCGACCGCAGAGACATACCCCGCGGTGTTCGACACCCAGAGGAGGCCTGCGAGCTCGGCGAGAGCCAGCGCCTGTCCGCCGACGCGCACGCGTTCGGTGACGGCGTTCGTCGCCGGGTCGATGCGAATGACGGCGCCCGCGTTGTACTCGGACACCCACAGCGAGCCGTCCGCGGCGGCGTGGAAGCCGCCGACCATCGTGTCGATCGGGATCGTCGCGACGACGTGGTTCGTCGACGGATCGATGCGAAACACGGAGTTCTGCGTGAAGTCGCCGACCCATACTGCTCCTGCGGCGAACGCGATCGCCCCCGGTTGCACACCGACCCGGATCGTCTTCACGACGCGGAGGTGCGCGACGTCGATGCGCGACACCGTTCCGGCGCCGGAGTTCGCAGACCACAACGAGCCGGCGCCGTAGGCGAGACCTGTCGGCTGCGCGCCGACGTGGATCACCGGATGGGCGAGCGCGACGAGCAGCGCGGCGAGCAGGCGCACCGCAGGATCATAGGTTCACCCCTCGTTGTGCTTGAGCGCGGATTCCTCTCGCTGCGCCGCCGCGAGCGAGAGCGCGCCGCTGCACACCTGCGCGTTCAGCTCGTTCTCGATCGTGTCGACGCGCGCGGCACGCGGGTACGGCTCGGGCCAGAGATTTCTCGGGTCGGTCGGGTGCCCGCCGAGCTCGAGGCTGATCAGGTGATCCTCCTGGTAGCCCGAGACAGGGCCGGCCAGCCCGTATTCGCGCAGCTGCGTACGCTTCAGCGCGTCGGTGTACGCCGTCGGCGGCCGGATCGTGCGCGTCCAGCCGCGCTTGCAGATCGTGGCGGCGACCGTCGCCTGCCGCACGTCGGGGTTGAGCACGCCCGGCGTGCGGACCGGGTCGGCGACGACCGCGGGCACGGCGTGCCGCTGCTCGAGCCGTAGGACGAGCGCCAGCACCGCGAGTGCGATGCCCGCGAAGAGCAGAAGCCGATATGTCGTCACGCGCTACGACGCTATGGCCGGCGCGTTCGCGCGCGCAAGACGCTCTTGGGGACGCGTCCCTAGCGTCAGAGCACCGCCGAGACCCCACATGCAGTACGCGATCCACGGGTCGCCGATCACGTCGGTCTGCACGGCGAGCGCGAGCACGGCCGCGAACGCGGCTGCGAGGCCCGCCGCCCAGAGATCGTCCCGGCCCGCGCGCACGAGGCCGACGAGCAGCCCGAGACCCCACGCGAGCCAGAGGACGGCGCCGAGCACGCCGAGCTCGACCCCGAGCTCCGTGTAGTTCGACTCGCCGGCCTTCAGCGGTGTGCCGGTGCGGGACGCCGTCTGTCCGACGTTGCCGAGCCCATAGCCCTGCGGGTGGTCGATCATCGTCCGAACGCCGTCCTTCAGGCTGGCCCAGTGCGAGTGGAGCGACGGCTCGTTGCTGCTCGCGCCGCTGAACGGCGAGGTCGGCCCGCCCTTCGCGATCTCGTGCTGGTAGGTGAGGTCGACCCTCGTCCAGTTCCCCGTCGGCCCGATCTTCGGGAAGAGATGCGCCCAGCCGATCGCGACCGCGATCACGGCGACCGCCGCGACGAGCTCGACAGGACGGCGGCGCGCGAGCGCGAGCACGACGAGCCCGGCGGCGAGCGCAACGAGCGACGACCGCGAGAACGTCCAGAGCAAACCGGCCGCCGTCACGACCCCGAGCACGATCGTCAGCCTGCGACGCCGCATCGCCGCGACTGCGACGAGCAGCGCGACGACGAAGAGGTAGCCGCTCGCGAGCGGCGAGAGGAACGTCGACACGAGCCGGCGGAGGAACGGCTTGTCGCCGCCGACGTTGTAGATGAAGTTCTCCGGCAAGCCGTAGACGGCGCCGTGTTCGTCGAGTCGCACACCGGTGCCGTGATAGTCGTAACCGAGATGGCGGTGGAAGTAGTCGATGACGCCGTTCGTCCGCCACCATCCGATCGACACCGCGTACACGTCGACGAGGCCGAGACCCGCGACGAACGCCGCGACGGTGAGCAGCATCCACGCGAGACGACGGAGATCGTCGCGGCGCAGCAGCAGCGAACGCCCGAGGAAGTACGCGCCGACGGGAACGATGTCGTGGCGAAGCCCGAGCGCGACAGCGCGGTGCCCGGCCTGGCCGTCGAGCGCCGACTGCGGAACGAGCGCGTACACGACGACGAGCGCGGCGAACGCGAGTGCGAACAGGTCGACCACGCCGACGCGAAACGGCAACCGCCGCTTGCGCAGCGCATCGGAGCCGACGCGCAGCAGCGCAACCGCGAGAAGAATCTCCTTCCACGCGGTGATCGCCGTGAGCGTGCCGCCGCGCACGCCGGCTTCGTAGAGCGCGGCCATCACCGCGTTGTGCAACGCGAGGCCGACGACGAAGAGGAAAAGGGCCGCGGCCGGACGCCGCCAGACGAGCGCCGCGGCGCCGGCCAGGAGCACCGCGTAGAGAGCGAGCTCCAGGGCGGTCACGCGCTAGACGGTACAGCGGGCGGGAGCCGAA
>JBGPLW010000235.1:0-4742 GCA_041486645.1 Gaiellaceae bacterium
CACAACCGCGGGATCCGCCCGCGCGCGTTCGAGCGCGTCGATGCGCTCGAGCCGGGCCAGCACTGCACGCGCTTCCTCCATGCCGACGACGCTAGCGGTGCAGTCGTGTCAGCTTGCGCGCAGCTGTGCAACACGATCGCGTCCGGCGCGCAGCCCGAGGAGCGCGCCGTCGAGCTCGCGCAGCAGCGCCGCGCGATTGCCGTGCAACAACACTGCCAGAAGCAGCCGCCGCACGAGGTCGGGCGTCGGCGCGTGGAAGCGCTCGACGAGGTCGGCGCGCTCCTCCGCCGTCTCGCCGAGGAGCGCTGCTGCGCGCATGCCGGCCGCGTACAACCCCTGGCCGTCACCGAGCGCCGCATCGAGCGCGTGCTTCAGCTGCTCGCCGCGGAACGGGTCGTCTTGGAAGAGCGAGAGCTCCCAGCGGTCGAGCGCGTCGCCGAGCTGCGCGTCGTCGTCGGCGAGCGCGAGCTGTGGGCGCAGCTTCTCGGCAACCGACGCGCGAAACGGGTCGAGCCGCGTCGGCTCGCCGGGCGGCGCGGTCGCCGCGATCGGCAGCACCGGGCGGATGCCGTACGGACGCCAGTCGAGCCGCTCGAACAACACGGGGCCGGCCGCGACCGGCGCGTCGGTCGCAAGGCGAATCGCCGTGACGGCGTCGGCGAGCTCGCCCGGCGCGTCGGGCGCGACGCTTGCGCCCTTCTCGAGTGAGCGCTCGAGCTCGAGCACGCAGAGCCGGTCGGGCTCGCGGCCGAAGTCGCGCGGCAAGAGACCAGTCGCCTCGGGCCACATCGCGGCGAGCTCCCCGGCCGCGGCTGGGCGCACGCGGATGCCGCCGCCGAGCTCGATCGTCGAGCCGCACGAGATGCCGACGAGCGGCGCGACGGCGCCGTACGAGTGGCCTTCGCCGTAGAGCGACTCCTCGAGCTCCGCGTAGGAGCGGTCGAACGCGCTGTCGTCCCAGTCGAAGCCGCCGCAGCCTTCGGCGGTGCGCACGAGGAGCGGCACGAGCACCGAGCGGTAGAGCGCGCGCGCCTCGTTGCTGCCCGTGTCGTGGGCGCGCGCAAAGATCCGTGCCGCCGGCTCGCGCTGCAGATCGGCGACGGCCTGGCGCACGTCGTCGCGCTCGAAGAGCCGTTCGGTACGCGACTCGACGAAGCCGCGCACGAGCGGGCGGTACTCATAGAGCGTCGGCCGTCCGTAGGTTCCGTGCTCCTCGAAGGCGAACGGGAGATCGGCTCCCGAGTCGAGATCCTTGTGGAACGCGGCGAACGCGCCGAGGCAGAAACGGCGCATCGTGTCGTAGAGATGGGGCGAGCGCATCAACTGACCCACTACGCCTTCGGCTCGCTCCCTCCTCTTTGGCAGCCAGGGCACCAGTACGCGGTGCGGGCGGCCTCGCCCTGCGGATACGAGCGGATCACCGTGCCGCAGCGCCCGCAGGCGCGCCCCGCGCGGCGGTAGACGTGCCGCAGCGGCCGCACGCCGTCGACGCCCGCGCGCATCCGCCGTGCCGCGGCGTCGAGCGTGGCGCGCAGCTCGACGTCGGAGACGTCTCCGAGCGGCCGCCACGGCGAGACGCGTGCCTCCCAGAGCGCTTCGGCCTTCCACATGTTCCCGATCCCGGCGACGAGGCGCTGGTCGAGCAGGGCGTCGCCGACCGCGCGCGTGCGCGACTCGCCGCGGAGGCGCTCGATCATCTCGTCGGCGTCGGGCGGCCGGTCGAGGATGTCCGGGCCGAGCTGCGCGAGGCGGCCGCCGTCCTTCGCGAGCTCGAGCACGGGCCCGTTCCAGAGCACCGCCTCGACCTCGTCGCCGCGCAGCACGAGCCACGGCCGCCCGACGCGGCGGGCACCCTTCGGCTCAACGCGCCAGCGGCCGGTCATGCGCAGGTGGCTCCGCAGCACGAGCCCGCCCTCGAACCGGAGCAGCAGGTTCTTCCCGACCGCTTCCACCCCTTCGAGCGTGCGGCCGTTCAGGCGCTCGGCGAGCCCCTTCGCCGCAGCCCGCGGATGCGGCGTCTCGACCTCGACGCGCTGGCCCGTCAGGATCTGCAGGCGGCCGGCCGCGCGGTGCAACGAGTCACCTTCGGGCATACAGTGAGCCTAGTCGGGCACTCTCGGGGAGAACCCATGACGACGGGACTCAACATCGCCGCGCTCGCCCAGCGCACGGGCGTCGCACCGGACACGCTGCGGAAGTGGGAGCAGCGCTACGCGATCCTGCAGCCGACGCGCACGGCGGGCGGCCAGCGCCGCTACTCCGAGCGCGACGTGGCCCGGGTCGAGTGGCTGCGTGAGCGGCTCCACGAGGGCTACCGGATCGGCGAGGCCGCGTCGCTCCTCGGCTCGGTCGGCCCGACGCCCGCCCGGTCGGCGCGCGAGCATCTGAAGGGGATGCTCGACGCGCTCGACGACGTCGAGCCCGAGGTGATCGGGGTGCGGCTCGACCAGGCCTTCGCGCTCCTCTCTGTCGAGGAGACCTTCGAGGCCGTGCTCGTCCCGCTGCTCGAGGCGGTCGGCGACCGCTGGCAGGAGGGCGCGGTGACGACGGCGGAGGAGCATCTCGTCACCGAGGCCGTGCGCTCGCGGCTCAGTCACCTGCTCGCCGACGCGGGCGGCGGAGTGCACGGCGTCGCGGTGCTTGCATGCGCGCCCGGCGAGCGGCACGAGCTCGGCCTGATGATGGCGACGATCGCGCTCCGCCGCGACGGCTGGAAGGTCGTCTACCTCGGCGCCGACGCACCGCTCGCCGATGCGCTCGCACTCGCGGAGGCGATGTCGGCCCGCGTGCTCGGGCTGAGCGTCGCGACGGCCGCGCCGGCGGACGCGCTCGAGGCGGGGCTCCGCGCCGGAACGCCGAAGGGCGTCTCGCTCGTCGTCGGCGGCGCAGGCGCGACGGGCGCGCTCGCCCACACGCTCGGCGCCGTGCACGCCGGGCCGGCGCTCGGCGGCGCCGTCCAGACGATTCGCGCCCTCGCGACGTAGCCTTAGGACATGACCCGGCGCTTCATCGGCGTCCGCTGGTGGCTCGGAGCCGCGTTTGCGGTGGTGGCCGCCGTCTCGACGGCGATCGTCGTCTCGCAGTTCTCGTCGCGCTCGGAGACGGCGTTCCGGGGCCACGCCGAGCAGCTCGCTGCGGGGAGCGCCGCGCTCGCCGCGAAGGACATCCACGGGCCGAACCTCGACAAGCGGCTGGCCGGGATCGCGCAGCACTTCGACCTCGACCTCTTCGTCTACGGCGCGGACGGGCATCTCATCGCGAAGGCGCCCGCGCGCACCTCGTTCGCGCACGCGCCGGTGCAGGAGGCGGAGGCGCTGAGCGCCGCCCGCGCGGGCGTGCGCCGCGCGCTCAGCACGAGCGACGGCGGCATCGTCGTGATCGGGCTCCCGCTCGGGCAGGTGTCGCTCGTCGCGCTGAGCCGCCGCCCCGACGTCGCCGCGGCGGTCGGAATCCTCAACGACCAGGCGCTCCGCGCCGGCGTGATCGCGGGCGTGATCGGCATCCTCGTCGGCCTGCTGCTCGCCCAGCTGATCGCGCTGCGGCTTCGCCGCCTGACTGCGGCGGCGGAAGCGATCGCCCGGGGCGACTTCGAGTCGCCGCTGCGCTACCGCTTCCGCGACGAGTTCGGCGCGCTCGCGCAGAGCTTCGACCGCATGCAGCGTCAGCTGCGACGGTCGTTCCGCCACATCGAGGGCGAGCGCGACCGCCTGCGGCTCCTGCTCGAGCGGCTGCACGAGGGCGTCGTGACGGTCGACGACGAGCTCGTCGTGCACTTCGTGAACGCCGAGGCGCGGCGCGTGCTCGGCGTGCGCGTCGCCGAGGGCGACCCGCTACCCGAGCCGTGGGACTCCTTCTCCTTGCGTGAGTTCGCCGCGGGGCTCTTCGAGTCCGACGCGTCGCTCGCGCAGGCGCACGTGCACTCCGACGCCGAGCACGCGCTCGCGCTCGTCGGCATTCCGGCGCAGCCCGAGGGCGACACGGTGCTGATCGTGCTCGACGACCTGACCGAGCAGGAGCGGCGCGAGCTCGCGGAGCGCGAGTTCGTCACGAACGCCGCGCACGAGCTGCGCACGCCGCTGACGACGATCATCGGCGCGGTCGAGGTGCTTCAGGGCGGCGCGAAGGACGATCCCGTCGAGCGCGACCGCTTCCTTGCGCACATCGAGCGCGAGGCGGAGCGGCTGGCGCGGCTCGCCCGGGCACTCCTGACGCTCGCGCGCGCACATGCCGGACAGGAGCTGCCGCGCGTCGAGGCGGTTTCGCTCCAGGCGCTGCTACAGGAGGTGGCCGACGAGATCCGCCCCATCGACGGTGTCGCGCTCGAGATCGACTGCCCGCCGGAGCTGCTTGCAACCGTCAACCGCGACCTGCTCGGTCAGGCGCTGCGGAACCTCGGTGAGAACGCGGCGAAGCACACGCTCGCCGGTCGGATCGTGCTGCGCGCGTACGCGGTGGGCACCACCGTGCGGGTGGAGGTCGAGGACACCGGCGTCGGCATGACCGCGGAAACGCAGCAGCACGTCTTCGACCGCTTCTTCCGCGGTCAGGGTCGCGATGCCGAGGGCTTCGGTCTCGGGCTCGCGATCGTGCGGCAAGCGGTGCGGAGCCTCGGTGCCCAGATCGAGCTCGACTCGGTGCCGGGCGAGGGCACGCGGGTGCGGATCGTGCTCGAGCGGGCGCGCGTGCGCGAACGGGCGCCCGCCGCGTGAGCGCGCAGACGAGCATCCTCCTCGCCGACGACG
>JBGPLW010000236.1:0-4741 GCA_041486645.1 Gaiellaceae bacterium
CTCGGCGGCCGCTTTGCGAAGCCGCTGCTCGAAGCCGGTGTGGAGGAGGAGCGATGCCAGGAGCGCCGCTCCGGCGAGGGTGACGAAGTAGCTGAGGAGGTTCCAGTTGCTCCGGCGTACCGGCGTGCCTTTCGTCTTCTCCGAGAAGAGCGCCCAGACGAGGACGCCGAGCATGATCACGCAGAAGATTCCGAGCGTCGTCGCGACGTAGTCGAAGAACGTCGCGGTCGGCCCCGCGCCGCCGCCGCCGGAAAGCGGACGCCCGTGGCTCGCGAGGCCGGCGACGACGAGGAGCGCGGTCACGGCCGCGCCCACGGCGAAGAGCCGCCGTGGACTCACGCGTGCTCGGCTTCGAGCTCGCGCGCGACCGCGTCGAGCACGTCGTCGGGCGAGCCGTCACGCTCCTCGACGTCGCCCCAGCGCCACTGCTCGAGGTACGCGTCGCTCCCCACGAGCCCCTGCGTCATCGCGCGGTTGTCGATTTCCTGCTGGAACCAGTCGGGCAACTGCCGCTTCAACTCGCTGCCGTCGTCGCCGAATGCCTTCACGACCGACGGCACGTCCTGCCAGTAGAGCACCTGGTAGCGCGCCATTACTCTCGGTTCTGGACGAACTGGAAGCCGAAGCGGCCCTTGATGCAGAGATTGCCGCGCGTCACGTCGTGGTCGTCCGGCGAGGTCACCTTCACGATCGCGTCGTCCTGCACGTGCAGCGTCAGGTTGCAGCCGACGCCGCAGTACGGGCAGACGGTGTCGACCTGCGATTGCGCGTCCTCGTTCCAGGCGCCCTCGTTCCGCAACTCGTACTCGCTCGTGAACATCAGCGCGCCCGTCGGGCAGACGGCGATGCAGTTGCCGCAGTAGACGCACGCCGACTCCGGCAGCTTGACGTCGAACTCGGTCGAGATGTGTGCTTCGAAGCCGCGACCGGCAGCGGTGATCGCGAACGTGTTCTGGTGGTCGACGCCGCACGCCTCGACGCACTTGTAACAGAGGATGCACTTCGAGTAGTCGCGCACGTAGAGGTCGTTGTCGACCTTCACAGGTTGCGCAACGGTTGCGCTCGCGCCGAAGCGCTCCGGACGCGCGCCGTACTCGCCGACGTAGCGCTGCGCGTCCGGAGCGGTGGAGAGGTCGACCGACGAGCTCAAGAGCTCGAGCACCATGCGGCGACTCGTGCGCACGCGCGGCGAGTCGGTGTGGACGACCATGCCCGGCTCGACCTTGCGCGAGCACGACGGCACGAGGACGCGTGCGCCCTCGACCTCGACGACGCAGACGCGGCACACATTCACCGGCGTGAGGGTGTCGGAATAACACAGTGTCGGCGTCTCGATGCCGAGCCGGCGGCAGGCGTCGAGGATCGTCGATCCCTCGGTGACGCTCACGGCCTGTCCGTCGACCGTGATCTCGACGAGGCGCTTCGGCGCGGCGACGCTCACGGCTGTCATTCGGCGAGCACTCCGAGGTTGATCATCGCCGATGAGACGGCAGTCGCGGCCGTCTGGCCGAGGCCGCAGATAGAAGCATCTCGCATAACCTCGGCGAGGTCGGCGAGCACCTCGCGCTCGTTCCCGTTCGCGGAGCCCGTCGCGAGCCGCTTCAGCGCCTCCTCCTGCCGGATCGTGCCGACGCGGCAGGGGACGCACTGGCCGCACGACTCGTCGCGGAAGAACTCGGCGATGCGGATCACGGCGTCGACGAGGTCGGCCGACTCGTCGTAGACGATCACGACGCCCGAGCCGAGCGTCGCTCCCGCGGCGCGCGCGTCCTCGAAGGTCAGCGGCAGGTCGAGCTGATCCGGTCGCAGGAACGAGCCGGCGGCGCCGCCGAGCAGCACGGCCTTCGGCGGCGCGGCGCCCGCGAGGTCGAGCAGGTCGCGGAGCGGGAAGCCGAAAGGCACCTCGTAGAGGCCCGGCCGCTCGACGTGCCCCGAGAGGCAGAAGAGCCGTGTGCCCGTCGAGTCGGGCGTCCCGATCGCGGCGAACGCGGCGCCGCTCTCGTTCACGACATCGAGCACGTTGAAGAGCGTCTCGACGTTGTTCACCACGGTCGGCTTGCCGAAGAGGCCGACCTCGACCGGGAACGGCGGCTTGTTCCGCGGCTCGCCGCGATAGCCCTCGATCGACTGGAAGAGCGCGGTCTCCTCGCCGCAGACGTACGCGCCGGCGCCGATGCGCAGTTCCAGATCGAAGGCGAAGCCCGCGCCCATGACGTCGTCGCCGAGCAGGCCTTGCTCCCGCGCCTGCGCGAATGCACTCTCGAGCCGCGCGTGCGCGAGCGGATACTCCGCCCGCACGTAGACGAAGCCGCGCTCGCAGCCGGTCGCATACGCGGCGATCGTCATCGACTCGACGAGCGCGCACGGATCGCCCTCCATCAGGACGCGGTCCTTGAACGTCCCGGGCTCCGACTCGTCGGCGTTGCACACGAGGTAGTGCGGCTGCGCCTCTTGCTTCGCGACGGCCTCCCACTTCGCGCCGGTCGGGAACGCGGCGCCGCCGCGGCCGAGCAGGTGCGACGCGGAGACCTCGCGCACGACGCCCTCGGGGCCGAGCTCGATCGCGCGCCGCAGCGCGTCATAGCCGCCGTTCTCCCGGTACGCGTCGAGCGACTCGGGATCGACGCCTTCGGCGATGCGGCGGAGCAGCCGGAGCCCGGGCTGACCGGCCTGCGGCAGCGCCGGTCCCGCCTCCGGCAGCTGGATCTCGCGCGGCTCGGGCCCGGCAACGGTGCGCAGCGCCGCCGGCGCGCGCTCGCAGAGGCCGAGGCACGGCGACGGGTGCGCGCCCGGCGGCATCTCGACGCCCTTCAGCCGGCATGCGAGATCGGTGCAGACGTGCAGCACGTCGGCAGGACGTTCCTCGAGTGCGAGCAGCGCATAGAAGGTCGCGACGCCGTACGCGTCGGCGGGCGGGACGTCGAGCCGTCTCGATGTGTACCCGAGCGCGCCCTCGCTTACCCAGCCGACGCGCCGCTGCGCCGCGCGAAGTGCGGGCAGGAGCAGATGGCGGCGGCCGCGGTCGGCGCGCGCGACGCGGTGGCTGTTCGCCGCAGCCGCGCCGACGACGGCGTCGATCGCCTCGCGCTCGGCATCGGTCGGCTCCGCGAGCGGGAGGCGCAGGTCCATTAGTGGTTCCCCAGGGGATGTTTCCGAGTGGCTGGGGCGCGATCACCAAGCGATGGAAGGACGCAGGGAGCGTCGATAGCCCCTGCTATCGGCGCGACCGAGGACGCCCCAGCGCGCAGCGTGAGCGCGTTCCAGCCGCCGGAAGGCATCCCCTGGGGGGCCACTTAGACGGCCTCCAGGCGGATTGCCGTCGCCTTGAACTCCGCGGTGCCCGACTTCGGGTCGGTCGCGTCGATCGTCAGCACATTCGTCGCGACGAGATCCGGGAAGTGCAGGTTCATGAACGCGAGCCCTGGGCGGAGCGTCGGGTCGTAGCGCACGGGGGCCTCGACCGAGCCGCGGCGCGAGACGATGCGCGCCCGCGCGCCGTCGGCGACGCCGTAGCGCTCGCCGTCGGCGGGTGCGAGCAGGATCGCTTCGCCGCCGACGTGAAGCGGAGACGAGAAGCCGCCACTCTGGACGCCTGTGTTGTACGACTCGAGTCGCCGCCCAGTGGTGAGCCGCAACGGGAAGTCGTCGTCGAGCAGGTCGACGGGCGGTGAGTGCTCGACGACCTGGAAGGGGGCGCGGTCCTCGACGACGTCGTCCCAGAGCCGGCCGTGGATGAAGAGCTGGCCCGGGTCGTTCTCGTCGCGGCAGGGCCACTGGATGCCGCCGAGCTCGGTGAGCCGCGCGTAGCTCATGCCCGCGTGCACGGGGGAGAGGGAACGCAGCTCGTTCCAGACGTCTTCCGCGGCGCGGCTGCCGAGGTCGTGACCCATCGTGCGCGCGAGCTCGTAGACGATCTCGATGTCATCGCGCGCTTCGCCCGGCGGGTCGAGCGCCTTGCGCACGCGCTGCACACGGCGCTCGCTCGAGGTGACGGTGCCCTCGGCTTCGCCGAGCGTCGACGCGGCGGGGAGGACGACGTCGGCGAGCTCCGCCGTCGCCGTCAGGAAGAGGTCCTGCACGACGAGGTGGTCGAGCCCGGAGAGGAGCCGTACGGCGCGCGTCTGGTCGGCCTCGCCCTGCGCCGGGTTCTCGCCGATCACGTAGACCGCGCGGAGCGTGCCGTGCTCCATCGCCTCGAACATCTCGGTCAAGTGCTTGCCGTTCCGCGGCGGGATCTCGACGCCCCAGGCCGCCTCGAAGCGCGAGCGCAAGGCGTCGTCTTCGAGCAGCTGGAACCCCGGCAGCCGGTTCGGCAGCGCGCCCATGTCACCGCCGCCCTGCACGTTGTTCTGCCCGCGCAGCGGCTGGAGGCCCGAGCCGTAGCGGCCGACGTGGCCGGTGAGGAGCGCGAGGTTGATGAGCGCGAAGACGTTGTCGACCGCGTTGTGGTGCTCTGTGATCCCGAGCGTCCAGCAGAGCTGCGCCCGGTCGGCGTTCCCGTACGCGTGCGCGAGCTCCCGGATCGCATCGGCCGGAACGCCCGAGACGCGCTCCGCCTCCTCGAGCGTCCACGGCTCCACCGACTCCCGATACGCCTCGAAGCCGGTCGTGGCGCGCTCGACGAACTCGGTGTTGACAAGGCCGCTGTGGATGATCTCTCGCGCCACCGCGTTCGCGAGCGGGATGTCCGTGCCGACGTCGAGCCCGAGCCAGAGGTCCGCCCACTGCGCCGACGGTGTGC
>JBGPLW010000237.1:0-4734 GCA_041486645.1 Gaiellaceae bacterium
CGAGCCCGCGTTCGCCGCGCTGCGGCTCGCAGGGGCGGCGTCTCTCGTGTGGCTCGGCCTCCGCACGTTGTGGAACGCGGTGAGGGGCGCGAGCGCGACAGGGCACGGCGGCCGCGCCGCGCGCCGCCTTTCGGTCGCGTTCCGGCAAGGGCTCCTCAGCAACCTCGGCAACCCGAAGATGCTCGCGTTCTTCACGAGCCTGCTGCCGCAGTTCAGTTCGACGAGTGCAGGACTGCTCGCGTACGGCCTGCTGTTCTGCGCGCTCACGATCGTCTGGCTGAGCGCATATGCCGCCGCCGCCTCGCGCGCGCGCGGCCTGTTCGACCGCAGCCGCGTCCGCCGCGTGCTCGACGGGCTGACAGGCTTCGTGCTCGTCGCGTTCGGGATCCGGCTCGCCGTAGAGCGCCCGTAGCCGTGGAACGGGTCCGGGTCGACAAGTGGCTCTGGGCCGCGCGGTTCTACAAGACGCGTAGCCTCGCGACCGAGGCCGTGCTCGGCGGCCGTGTGAAGGTGAACGGCGGACGCGTGAAGCCGTCGAAGGAGGTGCGGCTCGACGACACGATCGAAGCGACCACCGGCACCGTGCAGCGAACGGTCGTCGTCACCGGCCTGAGCGACAAGCGCGGCCCCGCGAGCGTCGCCGCCACGCTCTACGCCGAGACGCCCGAATCGATCGCGAAACGCGAGCAGCAGGCGCTCGAGCGCCGGCTTGCCCGGCCGCTCGGCGCCGACCTCGGCGCGCGTCCCACGAAGCTCGATCGCCGGCGGCTCGACGCGCTGCGCCGCGCGCAGCGGAAGCGCTAGCGAGAGTCGATCAGCTCGAGCAGCGCCTGCGCGATCGCGTCCGGCGTCGGCGGGCAACCGGGTATCCGCACGTCGACGGGCAGAACCGCCTCGACGGAGCCGACGACGCTCTCCGCGGTGCCGAGGACGTTGCAGCCCAGTGCGCAGTCGCCGAGCGCAGCGACGCGACGCGGCTCCGGCATCGCGTTGTACGCCACGAGGAGTGCTGCATGCATGCGCGTCGTGACCGGGCCGGTGACGAGGAGGACGTCTGCGTGCCGAGGCGAGGCGACGACGCCGAGCCCGAACCGCTGCAGGTCGTAGTACGGAGAGGAGACGAGCGTCAGCTCGTGCTCGCAACCGTTGCACGAGCCGGCATCGACGTGGCGGATGGCGAGGCTGCGCCCGCGCGCGGGACGCTCGAGCGCGATGTCACGACGGAGGCGGCGGAGATCGCGAAGAAGTGTCAGCATCAGCGGTCCACGCACGCGTAGCAGAGCTCGAAGCTCTTGTTGATCAGCGGAAAGTCGGGCAGCAGGTTGTCGGCCGCTGCGTAAGCGACGGCGGGCCAGTTCGCATACGAGCCGGTACGCAGCCGGAGCCGTTCGACGCGTTCGCCGCGTCGCTCGACGATGCAGCTCGTCTCGCCGCGCGGGCTCTCGACCCGACCCACACCGATCGGGCGCTCGGCCCCGCCGGCTTCGGCAGCGGCCGGACCGACCGGGCGGGAGAGGAGGTCGTCGAGAAGCGCGTATGTCTGCAGGAGCTCGAGCGCGCGCTGCTCGAGCCGCGCCTGCACGTCTCCAGCTGCGCGGCGCGGCACGACGGGCTGGAATCCGTCGTAGGCAAGCCGGGAGCTGACCGCACGCACGTCCTCCTCGACTCCGGCCGCGCGCGCAGCCGGACCGACCGCGCCGAGCCGCTCGACGTCAGCGGCGGTCACGATGCCGATCTCCGGCAGACGATCCTGGAACGACGCGTTGAACAGCAACTCACGCCATGCGCGCTGGGAGTCCACGCGAATCGCGTCGATCTCGACGCGCGCACGGCGGATCGCCGGCTCGTCGAGCGTCAGCGCGCTTCCGCCCACACGAACGCTGCCGAAGAGGAACCGGTGGCCGGTGAGCGCGGCGTTGAGCCTCCGTCCACGCTCGGTGAGCGCTGCGAACCCGTTGTTCCCTGCGGCGAGACCAACGCCCGCGCACGCGGCGGCGATGTCGTTGAGGTGGCTCCACAACCGCTCGAGCTCGAGCAGGATCGTCCGCGCGCGGGCGAGCTCCGGGTCGGGGATGAGACCGAGCGCGTCCTCACAGGCGTGCGCGTACGCCACGGCGTTCGTCACAGCACAGGCCGCGCACGCTCGCGAGGCGAACGCGACGCCGTCTTCGAGCGTCGCTCCCTCGGCTGCGCGCTCGAGACCGCGGTGCTTGTAGAAGAGGCGCGCGTCGACGTGCAGGATCCGCTCGCCCACGACGTGAAAGCGGAAGTGCCCCGACTCGATCACGCCGGCGTGGATCGGTCCGACGGCGACCTGATACGGATCGTCGCCGCGCACGGGGACCGTCCAGTGCGCGAGGTCGAGATCGTGGTCGACGAGTGGGCGCAGCGGCTCGTGCCCGGCAAACCCGACACCGTGCAGGTCGTGGGCCTCCCGCTCGTCCCACCCCGCCGCCGGAGCGAGATCGACGAGCGAGGGAACACTGCCCTCCGAGACGTCCACCGTCTCGAGTCGAACCGACCCGTCGCGTGCGAGCAGCGTCCTCACGCACGACCCGTCGGCCGAGGCATGCAGGCCCGCGAAACGCCACCCCTCGTCGAGGGCTGCAGCAACCGTCTCGCGGTAGGCGCTCATGACGTCCCCCGCAACAGCGCGTGCACGATGTCGCTGCCCGGCAGCACCGCGGCCGCGGCCGTGAGCGCGAGGAGCAGCGCGACCGACACCGCGGCGATCACGACGACGGCGCGGAGGCCCGGCGCGACGCGCTCCCGGCTCGGCGCGTCCCCTGCCGTCGTCTCGAGCAGGGCGTGCATGAGCCCGAGGAAGCCGAGCGCGAGCAGGAGCGCGGTCGCTGCTGCGGCCCACGGTCTCCCGGCCTGAAAGCCGCCGGCGATGATCAACACCTCACTGACGAAGAGCGGAAACGGCGGCAGCCCGGCAAGGGCGCCGAGCGAGATGCCCATGCTGGCGCCGAGGGCAGGGCGTGTACGCGCGATGCCGCTCACCGCGTCGTGCGACGCCCGCTCGTCGTGGCCGATGAGCGGGGTCGCGGCATAGAAGCCGAGTGCCTTCGCCACGGCGTGAGCCGCGATGTGAACCGCGACGCCTGCGAGGGCGAGCGGAGTCGCGAATCCGATGCCGATCGCGATCACGCCCATGTGCTCGAGACTCGAGTAGGCGAGCAGCCGTTTCCACGGCAGCGAGCGCCAGAGAAACGGCACCGCCACCGCGAGCGAGACGAGCCCGAACGACACGAGCACCGTCTCTGCGGTGTGCGCGCCGACAACCGGCGCGAGGGAGTGCTCCGAGCGCCACGCAACGAGTAGCACTGCGGGCAGAAGCGCGGCGGAGAGCAGTGCCGATACGGGCGGCGGCGCTTCGGAGTGCGCGTCCGGCAGCCAGTTGTGGACCGGCGCCCAGCCGATCTTGGCCGCGAGCCCGGCGAGCACGAGCAGGTACGCGACGAGTGCGCGATCGGAGCCGGACGCGTAGGTCGTGAGTGCGCGCCAGGAGAGCGCGCCGATCCCACCCGCCGGCACGCCCGCGGCGAGCAGGACGATCCCGAGCAGCGCCACCCCGAGGCCGAGCGACGTGAGGATGAGGTACTTCCAACCGGCTTCGAGCGCGCGTGACCCGCCGCTGAAGCCGACGAGCAGCGCGGAGGCCGCCGTCGTCGCCTCGACGAGCAGCCACGCAAGCCCGAGGTTGCCGGCGAGTGGCACCGCGAGCAGCACCGCCCAGAAGGCGTAGAGCGTCGCGAAGTACGTCTTGTCGCGGCGTTCGGGCGTGACGAGCGAGCGGTGTGTAGTCGCGAGATACGAGGGCGAGACGAGCACGCTCGCGAGACCGACGACGCCGATCACGGCGACGAGCAGCGCACCCGCCGCATCGGCAACGAACCAGTTGCCGACGGACGGTGCGCCGGGTCGCCGCAACACCAACACGCCGAGCGCCAGCGCAAGTGTGCTCGTAGGAGCCGCTGCTCCGAGTGCGATCGCGGTTGCAAACCGCCGAGGCACGACAAGGAGGAGCACCGTCGCGACCAGCGGCACGCCGACGATGCCGACCGCGATGACCTCGCGGCTAGTCACGAAGCACCCGTAGGGCAGCGGTGTCGCCTGCTCCGAACTCCGCGAAGATCCGCTCGTGGAAGACCGCCGCCACGACCGCGATGAACACGAGATCGAGCGCGACGCCCAGCTCGACGGTGAGCGACGCGCCACCGGGGAGCTCGAGTGCCGCGAGGGCGAGGGCGTTCTCGACGAGCACGATGCCGAGCACCTGAAAGAGGGTCGCGCGGCGGGTCGCAACGGCGGTGCAACCGAAGGCGACGAGCGCGAGGACGGCGCGCTCCGCGTCGCGCGAGGTCAGGCCGATCGCCGGGACGAGCCAGGTCAACGCGAGCGCCGCCGCCACGGCAACGCCGCCACGCGTAAGCGGCGCGATGCGCGCGCGCACGGGGCGGGCCTCGCGGGTGCGCGACACGAGGAGGAGGAAGACGGCGGCGAGCACGATCGCACGGATGCAGAGCGCCCCGGCGGCGGCGAACTCCTCGCCCGTGCTCGCCTGGTACAGCGCGTAGCCGACGAGGACCAGGGCCTGCGCGGTCACGAGCGCGACGGCCAGTGAGCGACGCCGGATCACGACGACCGCGAGCCCAAGTGCGACGAGCGCCCAGGCGAGCGTGCCGCTCACAGCGACCCCACCAGGCGAGCGGCGATCCCGAGCAGCGC
>JBGPLW010000238.1:0-4730 GCA_041486645.1 Gaiellaceae bacterium
CGAGCTCCGCGAGCGGATTACCCATCGTGATCACGACGTTCCCGCCGGAGCGCAGCACGCGTTGGCTCTCGCGCAGCTCGTCGTCGCGCGCGTCTTGCGGGACATGGTTGAGACAGGCGATGAAAGTCACCGTGTCGAAGCGTCCCGACGGTGCAGTCGCCGGAGCTGACGATCATCGTCCCGGTCTACAACGAGCGGCCCACCGTCGAGCTCGTCGTCGACAATCTGCTCGCGCTCTCGTTCTCCTGCGGACCGTTCGAGCTCGTGCTCGTCGACGACGGGTCCACAGACGGCACGCGCGAGCTGCTGAAGGGCCGGGAGTGGCCGGCCAACATGCGCGTTGTTCTCCATCCGGCGAACCGCGGCAAGGGCGCCGCCATCCGCACCGGCATCGAGCATGCCTGCGGACGCTTCGTCGCCATCGCAGACGCTGACTTCGAGCTCGACGTCACGGATCTCGTCGAGGTGGTGCGCCCCCTCGCCGCGGGCGAGACCGACGCCGTGTTCGGTGCGCGCAGGTTCGAGCACGGCACACCGCGGAAGATCCGCTACTGGATCGGCAACCGCGGCGTCACGGTCGCAATGAATCTCGCCTTCGGGAGCCGGCTCAGCGACATCATGACGGCCTTCAAGGCGGTCCGGACCGACGTCCTGCGGGCGCTACCGCTTACCGAGGAGGGGTTCGGGATCGAGCCGGAGATCACGGCAGCGCTGCTGGCGCGCGGCGTCGCGATCACCGAGGTGCCGATCCGGTACGAGCCGCGCGCGCGTGCGGACGGCAAGAAGCTGACGATGCTCGACGGCTTCCGGGTTCTGCGCACGATCGCCCGCTGCCGCGCGCGTGCCGGCGCGTATCGTGTGCCGCTGCCGCACGCTGAGCAGCCGCTCGAACGAGCTTCGTAGGACCGACGCTCCGGGATGAACCGCGCCGCCGACGTCGTGATCGCGGGGACAACGCTCGTCTTCGCAAGCCCCGTGCTCGCGCTCGCTGCGCTCGCGGTGAAGCTGACCGACCGCGGCCCCGTGCTCTACCGCCAGACCCGTGTCGGCGAGGGCGGCGCAGACTTCGAGTTGCTGAAGCTGCGCACGATGGTGGTCGGAGCCGAGACGCGGGGCGCCGGTTATGCAGTCGACGAGGGCGACTCGCGCATTACGCGCGCCGGGCGGATTCTGCGGCGCCTCTCGCTCGACGAGCTACCGCAGCTCTGGAACGTGATCCGAGGCGACATGAGCGTGATCGGACCACGGCCGACGCTGCGCTACCAGGTCGAGCGCTACACCCCGCGCCAACGGCGCCGGCTCGACGTCAAGCCGGGCATCACCGGCTGGGCCCAAGTGCACGGCCGCGCGGCGCTGCCGTGGGCGGAGCGCATCGAGCTCGACGTCTGGTACGTCGAGCACCGCTCGCCGCTGCTTGACCTGAAGATCCTCCTGAAGACGCCGCTCGCGCTCTTCGCCGGCACGTACAAGGGCACGACCGGCGGCTGGAAGGCCTAGCAGCCGCGCCGCACCGTGAGCTGCACGAGCAGCTTGCCGGTCTCCGAGGCCCACTCCTCCGGCAGCCGCCACCACGTCGAACCCGTGCCGACGACGTACACGGGGATCGTGAGGCAGCGGTCGAAGAGCAGCTTCGCGCGAGTCACGTGGAAGGTCGACGTGACGACGACGACGGATCGCCACCCGCGCGAGCGAGCGAGATCTCGCGTCGTTCTGGCTTCGCCCTGCGTGCTGAACGGCACAGCGTCGAAGCAGAGCACGTGTGCGCCGCGGTAGCGCCCCGCAGCGCACAGCTCCTCAGCGACACGCCAGTGTGGCGTCCGCCCGACCGTCGAGATCGCGAGCACCGGTGCGACTCCCCTCCGGATCAGCGCGAGCCCGGGCGCTAGCCGCTTCGTGTCGCCCGAGAGGACGACGACCACATCGGCGTGCTTCGGCGGGCTCGACTCGCCCGGCGGCCAGACGAAGAGCACGAGGGAGGCCACGAGCCAGGCCGCGACGAGGGCGGCGAGCACGAGCAGAAGACGGCGCAGCACGGCCCGACGGTACTCTCTCCGCCCGTGAGTGGCGTCCTCTTCACGTGCGCCGGACAGCGCGTCGACATCGTCACCGCGTTCAAACGCGCGGGGGCGCGCACGGTTGCCGCCGACGTCAACCAGCTGGCGCCCGCGCTCTACCACGCCGACTCGCACGCGTTCGTGCCGAGGGTCGACGACTCGGACTACGTCGCGACCCTGCGGACGCTCGTGCACGAGTACGACATCTCGCTGATCGTGCCGCTGACCGATCTCGACCACGGCGTGCTCTCGCGCGCCAAGGACGAGCTCGGCGCCGTCGTGCTGCTGCCGAAGCCGGAGGTCGTCGACGCGCTCGCGGACAAGTGGCTCGCGCATCTGCTCTTCGTCGAGCACGGCATCGGTTCGCCCGACACCTGGCTCCCGGCCGACGTTCCCGCCGACGTCGAGTTTCCCGTGCTCGTGAAGGCGCGCCATGGCTTCGGCTCCCGCGGCATCTACCGCTGCGCCGACCGGCGCGAGCTCGAGTTCTTCCTCGGCTACGCGACCGAGGACTCGATGGTGCAGGCGGCCTGTCGCGGCGAGGAGTTCTCCATCGACCTCTTCTGCGATCTCGAGTCGCGCTGCCTCAACGCTGTGCCGCGCACGATGATCGAGTCGAAGGGAGGCGAGTCGATCAAGGGGATGACGATCGCCGACGCGGAGCTCGTCGAGCTCGGCCGCTTCGTGTCGGAGACGCTCGAGCTCGTCGGCCCGGCGAATGTGCAGTGCTTCCGCGAGCCGGACGGCACGCATCGCGTCACCGACATCAACCCGCGCTTCGGCGGCGCCTTCCCCCTCCCGACGGCCGCCGGCAGCCGCTATCCGGAGCTCGCGCTCGCGCTCGCGGCGGGCGAGCGGCCGGAGCCGCGGCTCGGCGACTACCGGGCGGACCTCTACATGACCCGGTTCTTCTCGGAGTTGGTGCTGTCGGCCGGACCCGACGGTACGTTGGAACCGTTCGCGGAAGAGCTGCCGGAGCCGCTCGTCGAGCCCTAGCCATTCGAGATGAAACGAGCACCTGCCATTCATCGCAAGCGACACCTGCGGCACACGCGCACATGAGACGCGCGGCGGCCGGGGTCGCCGCCGTGCTTGCGCTCGCAGTTCCGACCGTCGCGCAGGCTTCTTCGGCGCACGACGCCGCGCTCGCGCGGAAGGGGATCACGCACGCGGTCGCGCAAAACTGGGTGAAACCCGCGGACGCTCTGCGTTACCGGACGGCGGTGACGCGCGCGCTCCGCGACATCAATGCCCTGCCGAAGCTGCGTGCCGACGCCATCGCGTCTCAGCTCTCGCAGATGACGCCGCTCTCGGACTCGTACACTTCGCCGCGCGCGCTGTCGCTCTTCTCGCAGCTCGCGGCGAATCTCGACTATCTCGAGACGCACCGCCTGCCGACGGTGCGCGTCGACGTCACCGACGACGACGGCGTCGTGTACCGCTGGTTCCCCCGCCTCGGGCTCGAGTTCCATCCACTCGCGAACTTCGCCGCGCTGAACACTGCGGCAGCGAGTGGAGACGTCGAGGCAACTCGCACGCTTGCCGACGCGCTTGTCGCGCGCGCGATCCCGCGCGACCGCCGCCTCCTCTGGGAGTACCAGTTCCGTTTCGCAGGCGGCCGGCCGCCCTGGGCCTCGGGCATGGCGCAGGCCGTGGCCGCACAGTCGCTCGCGCGCGCGTCGGCGCTCCTCCAGGATCCGGCGCTCGGCGCAGCCTCGGTGCGCGCGTTCGCGTCGGTGCAGCCGTTTCTGCTCTCGCTCCCGAGCGGCCCCTGGATCCGGCTCTACGGGTTCAACGGCCAGGTGGTGCTGAACGCGCAGCTTCAGGCGATCGTGTCGCTCCTCGAGTACTCGCAGACGGCGGGCGACGAGGGCGCGGCGACGCTTGCGCAGCGGCTGTCGTCGACGGCGCAGGCGCTCTTCCCGCGTTTCGACACCGGCGACTGGTCGCGCTACGAGCTGGGCGGTGCCTATGCGACGCGCGAGTACGAGAAGTTCGTGACCGACCTGCTCGCGAAGCTCGCGCGGCAGACACAGGACCCGTTCTGGGTCGAGACCTCGCGGCGCTTCCACGCGTACTACTACGACCCGCCGCAGGTGACGCAGCCGGCGGCCCCGCCCGAGATCTGGCCGCAGCCGCTCGACGGCTACCTCGACGTCGCGCCGGTCACGATCAGGCTCTCGATGAGGGCGTCAGTCACGCTCGCGGTCGCCGGCACGATCTCGACCTACCGGCTGAAAGCCGGCACGCGCACGCTGACCTGGAAGCCGCCGGCCGGGCTCGCCGCCGGCTCCTATCCCGTGCAGATCTCGGTGTCGAGCTACGCGGGCAAGAAGGCGACCTATCCGCTCGCGCCGGTCGTCGTGCGCTGGGATACGGCGCCGCCGCTGCTGCTGACACCGGCGACGGCGCTCTCGGGGACGACGCTCACGTGGCAGGCGGACGATCCGGGCACCCCATGGCTCACGCTGGCGGTCGACCTCGTCGACCCGAACGGCGGCAATTCGCAGCAGACGCTCGACCTCGGCAGACAGCCGACGAGCGGGTCGGCCGCTCTCGCCGCGCCGCCCGGAACCTGGCAGGCGACACTCCGCGCCACGAACTCCGCGGGGCTGACGGCGACGCTTCCTCTCGGAACGCTCACACCGCCCGGATAACCTGAGCCGCCGTCATGCG
>JBGPLW010000239.1:0-4724 GCA_041486645.1 Gaiellaceae bacterium
GACTTTCGCGCGCCGGTCATCGAGGCGATGGCCGAGTGCGCTTCGGTCTGCGAGCACGCGCATCTCCCGCTCCAATCCGGCTCGACGCGCATCCTCAAGGCGATGCGCCGCACGTACTCGCGCGAGCGCTACCTGAAGCTTGTCGACACGATGCGCGCCGGCATTCCGGATCTCGCACTCACGACCGACATCATCGTCGGCTTCCCCGGTGAGACCGAGGACGACTTTCGCGAGACGATGGAGGTCGTCGAGGAGGTCGGCTTCGACAGCGCCTTCACCTTCGTCTACTCACCGCGCGCCGGCACCGACGCGGCCGCGATGGCCGATCAGATCCCGGGCGAGGTCAAACGCGACCGGATCGAGCGGCTCGTCGAGCTCGTGCAGCGGGTTGCGGGCGAGCGAAACGCCGAGCGGATCGGCCGCGTCGAGCAGGTGCTCGTCGAGGGTCCGAGCCGCACCGACCCTGCGTATCTCCGGGGCCGCACGCGCCGCAACACGACGGTGAACTTCCTCGGGGACGCCGCGCCTGGCGACTTCGTCGACGTGCGCATCGATCGCGCGACGTCGGCGACGCTCGGCGGCTCGCAGCTCGAAGTCGCCGTCGCTTAGGCGGCGGCGGTCGCGCGCATCGAGCGCACGCCGAGCGCTGCCGGCACGATCGGCAGCCAGAGATTGAAGACGCGGTATGCGAACACCGCGAGCACGGCGGCCGCGAGCGAGATGCCGCACCACGAGAGCGCAAACGGCAAGAGCGCGTCGACGGCGCCGGCGCCGCCGAGCGGCAGCGTCCGCCGCGTCAGCGCATAGCCCGTCGCGTAGCCGAGAAGCAACAGGGAGATGTCCGGCGATCCGTGCGTGAACGCCTGCAGGCAGGCCCAGAGGCAGAAGATGTCGCCGAACCAGTAGAGCGCGGTTCCGATCGGCCCGAGCGCGTGCTTCGGCTGGACGAACATGCGCTTGAGCACGTAGATCGAATCGAGCGCCTCGGCGAAGTGCCGCCGCCGTCCGGCATGCGCGCGCAGGTCATCCCGGCGCCCGACCGCCCAGAGCGCGGCGACGAAGCCAAGGGGCACCGCGATCGCCCACGGCAACGTCAAGCCGAGGGACGGCGAGTGGCCGTCGGCGAGCAGCTGGATCGCGACGATGCAGGCCGCCGGCGCGAGCAGCGCATACTCGAGTGCGCCGAGACCGAGGACGCGCACGCGCACCTCCTGGTCTGTCAGGCCGGCCTGCTTGAAGGCGTGGACGTCGACCGCGAAGCCGCCGCGCGCGACGAATGCCCCGAAGCCCGCAGTCACCGCCGCGACGACGTCGCGGGTCGGCAGCTCGCAGTCATGCTCGACGCGCGCCACCTCCCGGTACGCGAGCACATAGCCGATGTAGGCGATGACCTGCGCGCCGAACGCCGATGCGAACCACACAGGGTCGACTGCGTGCAGGCGCGCGGCGACGTGGTCGAAGCCGGCGACCCACGTGACTGCGAACAGCGTGCTGAGGGCGATGAGGGAGCTCGCGACCACGAACACGAGCGACTCGGCGCGAGACCGCTCCATGTGGCTTTTGAGGGCGAACTTCGAGACCTTCACGAGGGTGTAACGGACGCGAGAATGCACTGGTGACGGTTATCGGCATATTCGGCCCGACCGCCAGTGGCAAAACGAGGGTAGCTGCGACCCTGGCAGGCCGTTTTCCGGCCGAGCTCGTATCGGCTGATGCAATGCAGGTCTATCGGGGCTTGCCGATCCTCACGAACCAGGCGCCCGCGCGGCTCGTGGCGATCTGGCCCCTCGAGCACGAGGCCTCCGTCGGCGAATACGCGCCGCTCGCCCAGGCGGCGATCGACGAGATCCTCGCAGCAGGGAGGACGCCGATCGTCGTCGGCGGGACCGGCCTCTATCTCCGCGCCGCCCTCGCCGACCTCGGGCTGCCGCCGGCGCCCGCCCCGGGGGAGCGCGAGCGCTGGGAGCGCGCCTACGACGAGGATCCTGCACTCGCCCACGAGCGCCTCGCCGAGCTCGACCCGG
Organism: Gaiellaceae bacterium; assembly: GCA_041486645.1. Lineage (GTDB taxonomy): Bacteria > Actinomycetota > Thermoleophilia > Gaiellales > Gaiellaceae > Palsa-739. The sequence goes on from JBGPLW010000239.1 coordinate 2,025, forward strand.
CGGCCGGAGCCGCGGTCCACCAGAACGACCGCCGCCGGGTCGTCCGGGCACTCGAACTCGCGGCAGCGGGCGCCTCGCTCGCACCCCGGGCGGACCGCCTCTGGGCCGGGGAGACCCGCCACCCGACCGTCCTCGTCGGCCTCGACGTCCCGAAGGACGTGCTCGAGCGGCGAATCGAGGAGCGCACCCGCGCGATGTTCGACGCCGGCGTCGTCGAAGAGGTGCGGGCGGCCCTCGCAGGCCGGATCTCGGCGACCGCCCGGAAGACGCTCGGCCTCGACGAGGTGGCCACGCTGCCGCGCGCGGAGGCGATCGAGGCGATCGTCGTCCGGACGCGCCGCTATGCCGCCTACCAGCGCAAGTGGATGCGGCGCGTGCCGGGCCTCGTTATGGTCGATGCCGATCGCCCGCCGGGCGAGATCGCCGATGACATCGTCGCGCTGGCAGGCACACGGGAACACCTACCTCGTCAGTGAGTCCGACGAGGTGTCGATGGAGCCCGGGCTCGACGGTGTCATGCAGGTGCTCGAAATCGACGGTGACGACGTGCACGTCGCGATCGTGAACCCCGACGGCTCGCTCGCCGAGATGTCCGGCAACGGCACGCGCATCGCGGCGGCCTGGCTGATGGACCGCACCGGCTCGGACGTCGCACACGTGCACGTCGGACCGCGGACCGTCGACGTGCGCCGCGTCGGTGAGCGGCTCTACGAGTCCGACATGGGAGAGGTCGAGGTCTACGAGCGCGAGCGCGTCGCCGGCCTCGACGTCACGTCCGTCTCGGTCGGCAACCCGCACGCGGTCGTCGTCGGCGATCCTGCCGACCTACCGCTGATCGGCCCGCTGCTCGAGACGCATCCGCGCTTTCCGAATCGCACGAACGTCCAGGTCGTCCGGATCGACGGGCCGGGTGAGGTGACGGCCCGCGTCTGGGAGCGCGGCGTGGGGGAGACGACGGCCTCCGGCTCGAGCGCGGTCGCAGTAGCCGCGGCGACGCACGCCGAAGGCGACGTGCTCGTGCACTTCCCCGGCGGCGACCTGCGCGTGCACCTGCACGCCGGCTGCGCCACGCTCACCGGTCCTGCGGAGCCCGTCGAGGACTGATCCCTCGCAGCCTGCTTTCAAGCAGGCTGCAGTCGTCGGTGCCGCTCGCTCGATGCAACGACTGCAACCAGGTTGAAACCTGGTTGCGGATTCCTCAGGCGCCGATCTCGTACTCGCGGAGCACATCGTTGAGCGACGTCTTCAGGTCCGTCTGCGCGTTGCGCTTGCCGATGATGAGCGCGCAGCCGATCTGAAACGTCCCCGCCGGGAAGTCCTTCGGGCGCGTGCCGGGCACGACGACCGAATACGGCGGCACGTAGCCGCGATACTCGACCGGCTCCGGCCCGGTGACGTCGATCACGGGGACAGAGCCGGTGAGCGAGACATTCGGGGCGAGCACGGCGCGCTCGCCGATCAGGACGCCCTCGGTGAGGATGCAGCGCGAGCCGATGAAGGCGCCGTCCTCGACGATCACCGGGCGCGCCTGCACCGGCTCGAGCACGCCGCCGACGCCGACGCCGCCGGCGAGATGCACGTCCGCGCCGATCTGCGCGCACGAGCCGACCGTCGCCCAGGTGTCTACCATCGTGTTCGGACCAATCCAGGCGCCGATGTTCACGTAGCTCGGCATCATCACGACGCCCGGCGAGAGATACGACCCGTAGCGAGCGGTCGCCGGGGGGACGACGCGCACGCCGAGCTCGAGGTAGTTGTGCTTCAGCGGGATCTTATCGGCGTACTCATACGGTCCGAGCTCGACGAGCTCGACCTTGCGGATGCGGAAGTAGTCGAGGATCGCCGCCTTCGCGTCCTCGTTCACGCGCCACTCGCCGTCGAGCTTCTCGGCCACGCGGATCTCACCGCGGTCGAGGGCCTCGATCATCTGCTCCGTGCTCACAGCTCCGCGAGTATCGCCGCCGCCCGCCGGCATTCGTCGAGAGTGGGCACGAGCGCAAAGCGGACGTAGCCCTCGCCGCTGGGCCCGAAGAGCGAGCCGGGAGAGACGATGACGCCGCGCGCGAGCAGCGCGTCGACGATCGCGTCGGCATCGGGGACGGCGAGCCAGAGATACATCGTGGCTTCGCTCGCGACGACCTCCCAGCCGCGCGCGGCGATGGCGGGGAGGAGGACGTCGCGCTTCGCCGCGTAGCGCGCGCGTGTCTCCTCGACGTGCTGTTCGTCGTCCCACGCGACGACCGACGCCCGCTGCACGAACTCCTGCGGAGCCGTGCCGACCGTCGGGCGATACGCCTTCAACGCAGCGATCACGTCCGGCGGCGCTGCGACGAAGCCCGAGCGATAGCCGGTCATCGACGACCGCTTGCTGAGCGTCTGGAAGGCGATGACGCGCGACCGGTCCGCGACCTGAAGCGCCGACGGCGGCGGCTCGGAGAACCAGAGCTCGGTGTACGCCTCGTCGGACGCGATCATGAAGTCCAGCTCCGCCGCGCGCGCCGCCAGCTCCTCGTAGAAGGAGAGAGGCGCGACCGCACCGGTCGGGTTGTGCGGATAGTTGACCCAGACGATCGCCGTGCGCTCGTCGAGTGCATCGAGGTCGGGCAGGAAGCCGCTCTCGCGCGTGAGCGGCAGCGCCCGCGCCTCTGCGCCCGCGAAGAGCGCGCCGCGCTCGTACACGGGGTAGGCCGGCTCGCCGTA
>JBGPLW010000240.1:0-4719 GCA_041486645.1 Gaiellaceae bacterium
CCGCTTCGTGGTGAACAACGCGGCCGACGCGATCATCCGCCCGCACGAGCCGCTCGAGGGCGAGCTCGTGCCGGTCGTCGTCTCGCCCGCGCTCGCACGCGCGGCTGGACCGAGCGGCATTGTGCCGCTGCACGCGGAGAACAACATCATCTCGGGGAAGATCGTCGCGACGACGCGCTACTTCCCCTCCGTCGACGGTGACGTCGTCGTCGCCGATCTCCCCACGTGGCTCGAGGCCGCCAACACGCTGGAGCCGGGCGTCGCGACCCCGTCCGAGCTCTGGCTCGAGTCACGCCCGCCACCCAACCTGCCGCTCCAGGTGGTGTCGCAACGCGCACGCGAGCGCGAGTTGACGAGCGACCCGCTCGCCCGCGGTGCGATCTCGCTGCTGCTTGTGACTGCAGTCGTCGGTCTTGCCCTGGCGGCTGTCGGCCTGCTCTTGACCGTCGTCGGCGACCTGCGTGACGAGCGCGGCGCGCTCTTCGATCTCGAGGCGCAAGGCTCGACGCCGGCCGAGCTACGACGGCATGTGCTGCTGCGCGCGGCCGTCGTCGGCGGCCTCGGCATCGCAGCGGGCGTCGGTGCGGGTGCGATCGTCGGCGCGCTCGTCGTCGCCGTCGTGACCGTCACCGCGGCGGCGGAGAACGCACTGCCGCCGCTCGCGCTCACCTTCGACTGGCCGCTCGCCGCGGCTTCGATCGGCGCACTCGTTGCAGTCTCCGCGGCGGCAGCAGTCACGGCGGCACGGAGGGCGCTGTGAGCGCCGTCGAGGCCCGCGACCTCTTTCGCCTGTACGCGACGCCGCAAGGGACCGCCGTCGCGCTGCAGGGCCTGTCGCTCGACGTCGCGGAAGGCGAGCTCCTCGTCGTGTTCGGGCCGAGCGGCTCCGGCAAGAGCACGCTGCTTCGCATCCTCGCCGGGCTCGACCGGCCCTCGGCGGGCTCCGTCAGCGTGCTCGGCCACGATCTGCGAACGCTGCGCGGCCGCGCGCTGGTCGAGTACCGCTCGCGCACGCTCGGCTACGCGGACCAGCACTACACGCGCGCGCTCGCACCCGAGCTCACGGCGCGCGAGCTCGTCGCGCTCCGGCTCGCGCTGCTTGGAGTCGACCGCGCGAGGCGAGAGCAGGTCGCCGACGCCCTGCTCGACCGCGTCGGCCTGCTCGAGCGCCGGCACGCGCTCCCCGCCGAGCTCTCGGGCGGGCAGCAGCAGCGCGTCGCCATCTGCGCGGCGCTCGCGCACCGGCCGAAGCTCTTCGTCGCCGACGAGCCGACCGGCGAGCTCGACGCGCAGAACGCCGCGCAGATCTACGACCTGATCGGCGGCCTCGCGCGCGAGCTGGGCGCGACGACGGTGCTCGTGAGCCACGACCCGCGCTCCGCCGCCGTCGCCGACCGCGTCGTGCAGATCCGCGACGGCCGTGTCAGCACCGAGGACGGGCGCGCCGTCGTCAACCGCGGCGGCTGGGTGCGCATTCCGGAACTCGAAGGCACGCCGAGCGTCGCGCTCGAGCCCGTGCCGCACGGCCTCGTCATCCGGATCGCGGAGCGCGCCCGACAGCCGATCGAGAACACGGCGCCCGGCGTCGGCGATGTCGTCCTCCGCACGACGGGCCTCACGAAGGCGTATGGCGAGACGACGGTGCTCCACGACCTCGCGCTCGAGGTCGAGTCGGGCCGCCTCACGGCGATCACCGGCCGCTCGGGCTCCGGCAAGTCGACGCTCCTGCACTTGCTTGCCGGGCTCGACCTGCCGACGGCGGGCGAGGTGCGCGTGCTCGACACGCCCATCTCGCAGCTCGACGCGACCGGGCGGGCGCGCGTGCGGCGCGCGCACATCGGTGTCGTCACACAGGGAACAGACCTCGTGCCGTTCCTGACCGCGCAGGAGACCGTCGAGCTCGCGCTCGCGATGCGCGGTGCGCCGACCGCGCCGGCCGCGGCGACGCTCGCGGCGGTCGGCCTCGAGGAGCTCGCGGGGCAGCGCGTCGCGCGGCTCTCGATGGGCGAACGGCAACGGGTCGCGGTCGCACGCGCGCTCGCGGCGCGGCCGGCGATCCTGCTCGCCGACGAGCCGACGGCCCGCCTCGACGAGGCGAACGCCCGCGTGGTCGGCGCGCTCTTCGCGGCGCTCGCCGCCGACCTGGGCACCGCGATCGTCTGCGCGACGCACGACCCGGTGCTGATCGAGCACGCCGCGGCGGAGGTTCCGCTCGGTACGCTCGCGGCATAGTGCGTAGGCTCGACGGAGCACGTCCCGCCGGCGTAGGCTCGACGGAGCCGGCGAAGAGCGCAGGCGCCGGCTCGGCCGGTGCCGAAGCGGAGGAAGGAGCGGAGGTGCCGGCTTGGCCGGCGCCGGAGCGGGAATGAGCCAGGCCGCTGTCGACCTTCTGCTTCGCGGCTACCGCGCCTTCGTCGCGGGCGACCTCGACGCGATCGAAGGGATGCTCGACCCCGAGGTCGAGTGGATCGGCGTCGGCGAGGTCGCGGCGATCGCCGACCGCAGCGACGTGCTCGACGTGCTGCGCGACCGCGTCGCGGAGGACTACCAGGTCACCGTCGACCGCTGCATCGGCGTGGGGGAGGACGTCGTCGTCAGCATGCGCTTCTCGCGCGTCGAGCTCGATCCGACCGACGAGCGGCCGCTCCAGTCCCGCCGCTCGTTCCTCGTCGGCCGCTATGCCGCGATCGTGACGATGCGCGACGGCCGCGTCGCACGCGTCGTCGAGTACCCGCATCTCACCGGCGCGCTCGCCGCGGTGGGTCTCGAAGACGAGAACCCGTGACGCGCGTGCTCGTCACGGGCTTCGAGCCGTTCGACGGCTCGGCCGTCAACCCGTCGCAGCAGCTCGTCGACGCCCTGGACGACGACGTCGCGAAGGCGCTGCTGCCGGTCAGCTATGCGCGCGCAGCCGACGAGCTGCGCCGCGTGATCCGCGAGGCGAAGCCCGATGTCGTCATCTGCTTCGGCCAGGCCGACGGCCGCGCCGGGATCTCGGTCGAGCGCTTCGCGCACAACCTCGACGAGGCCTCGACGACCGACAACGACGCCGCGCCGGGCTCCGGCACCGCCATCGACCCGCACGGCCCGCTCGCCTATGCGTCGACGCTGCCCGTCGACGAGATCGTCGCCGCGCTCCATGCAAAGAGCATTCCCGCGGCGCCGTCGCGCGACGCGGGCGGCTTCCTTTGCAACCACGTCTTCTACGTGCTGATGCAGGCCCTCGGGCAGGATCGCCCGCGCGCACGCGGCGGCTTCGTCCACGTGCCGCTCCTCCCCGAGCAGGCGCTCGACAAGGCCGCAGCGACCATGCCGCTCGAGTCGCTCGTGCTCGCGGCGCAGACGATTCTCGCCGTCGTCCGCTAACGCCGAAACCCTGCGACGGCGTACGCGAGCGCGGACGGCAGCGTCAGCCGCCAGAAGTGGCCGCGGCTCTCCTTCGGGAGCAGGCGGAGCTCGTGCGCGAGGTGGAGCACGCGCAACTGCCATGCGAACGCGACCGAGAAGCGGCGGAGAACGCGGCCGTGGTTGCCGCCCGCCGAGATGTAGAAGCGGACCGCCGCACGCCTCAGGGCCGGCGCCTCGCGCCGTACGAGGAGAGATGGGTCGTGCGAACGCAGGACGGCGCGAGACGCGCCGGCGAACGGGCCGTCGTGGAACACCGGGGCGAAATATCCCTCCCACGAGCCGAGGGTTCCGAAGAGGCCGGGATGCCGGAGGCCGATGTCGACGGCCCCGAAGCCGCCGGCGCAGAGCCCTTCGAGCGCGCGCCCCACGGGTGCCGCGATCGTCGGCAGGTACGCGTCGGCCCACGGGACGACGTCGTGGACGAGGTAGTCCTCCCAGACGCCGGCCCATTCGCCCGCACCGGGGTGCAGCAGGGGGCCTGCGACCGGGATCACGGCGATGAACGGCGCCGATCCCGCCGCGATCAGACCGTCGGCGACGTCGGCGAGGTGGAGCCCGTCGACGATCGAGGAGGGGCTGCCCCGCATGCCGTGCAGGAGGTAGACGACCGGGTAGGCGCGGCGCCGGTCGAAGCCCGGCGGGAGGTAGACGGCGCTCTGGCGGCTGTCGGCGACGAAGGTGTTCGGGATCGAGCCGGTCCAGACGCTCCCTCCCGCGGGGCCGGTCGACGCGAGGCTCCAGCCGGGCGCCGGCGCTGCGAGGGCGAGGACGGCGGCGGCGAGAGCGGGCGCCATGCCCGGAATCGAACCGGTCGCCGGCTGAACACCGCGTGAAAGCCTGGGATTACGGCGCGGCGGGCGGACGTTCTAACCAGGTACAATTCCGATACCTAGTACAGCGATTGGAGAGTGAAACTGATTTGAGCGACCTGCTGCTCGTCCCCCTCGAGGACACCGTCGTGTTCCCGGGCATGACCGTGACGCTCACGGTCGATGTCGGGGACGAGGATCGCGTCCTGCTCGTGCCGAGGCACGAGTCCGAGTACGCGAAGGTCGGCACGGTGGCCGAGGTTGCCGACCGCGTCCGCCTGCCGGGCGGCGGAACCGCCGTCGCCATCAGCGGCCTGCATCGTGCCGTCATCGGCGCGGCGCACACCGATTCGCAGGGCCGCCTCCGCGTCGAAGCGGAGGAGCGCCCGGACGAGAACCCGCCGCCCGTGCAGACGCGCGAGCTCGAGCGCGAGTACCGCGCCGTCGTCGAGGAGATCCTCGAGCTGCGGAACGCGGACGACCGCATCAGCGCGTTCCTGCG
>JBGPLW010000241.1:0-4636 GCA_041486645.1 Gaiellaceae bacterium
ACGCCGGGAGCGGGACGCGTGAGCATGCTCGTCTTCCTCGAGCATCACGGCTCCGAACTCCAGAAGGGCGCGCTCGGAGTGCTCGGCAAGGCCGCCGCTCTCGGTGACGGCGAGGTTGCAGCCGTCCTGATCGGCGGCGGCGTCAAGGCGCTAGCGACCGAAGCCGGCGCGTTCGGCGCCACCAAGGTCTACGTCGCAGAGGACGCCTCGTTCGAACCGCCGCTACCGCAGGCGCGCGTCGACCTGATCGCGAAGATCGTCCAGGACGGCGGCTACGACACCGTTCTCTTTGCGAACTCCGTCCTCGCGGCCGACATCGCTGCCGGTCTTGCGGCGCGGCTCGACGCAGGCCTCAACTGGGATCTCGTCGACATCGAGTCGCGCGACGGCGCGCTCGTCGGCAAGCGGCCGGCGCTGCAGGACTCGATCGTCGCCGACGTTGGCTGGCGCTCGACGCCGCGTATCGCGCTCTTCCGCGCCGGCTCGTTCGACGCAGCGCCAGGCTCCGGCGGGGCGCCGCAGGTCGAGGACGTCTCCGTCGAGCTCGAAGAGCACTCAAGCGTCGCGAAGATCGTGAGCCAGGAGCAGGAGCAGTCGACCGGCCCGTCGATCGAGGACGCCGACGTGATCGTCGCAGGCGGCCGCGGCCTCGGCGCACCCGAGAACTTCACGCTTGCAGAAGAGCTCGCGCGCGCACTCGGCGGCGCGGTCGGCGCGACCCGCGCCGTCGTCGACGCCGGCTGGTACCCGTACTCCGCGCAGATCGGCCAGACCGGCAAGGTCGTCTCGCCGAAGCTCTATATCGCGCTCGGCATCTCGGGCGCGATCCAGCACAAGGTCGGCATGCAGAGCTCGAACGTGATCGTCGCGATCAACAAGGATCCGAACGCGCCGATCTTCGAGTTCAGCGACCTCGGCGTCGTCGGCGACGTGCACGAGATCGTCCCGAAGCTCACCGAGCTCGTGAACCAGCGCAAGGGGTCGTAGTGGCCGTTCGCGCGAGCGACTTCCCGCCGCCGTACGCCGCGCGCGAGTTCGTCGCCGAGCCGACGGACCCTGTCGACGAGCGGATCGAGGTCGGCGTGGTGATCGTCGGCGCGGGCCCTGCAGGGCTCGCATGTGCGATCCGGCTCGGCCAGCTGCTCGAGGAGCACCCCGACGTCGCGGACCGGCTCGGCGAGGTGCCCGTTGCGCTCGTCGAGAAGGGCAAGCAGGCCGGCTCGCACCTGCTGTCGGGCGCGGTCGTCAATCCGCGGGCGCTGCGGCGTCTCTTCAAAGACCGCTACCGCCTCGAGGATCTGCCGTCGTACGGGCCGGTGCACGAGGAGTCCGTCTACGTCCTGTCACGCCGGAACGCGCTGCGCATCCCGCCGCCGCCGACGATGCGCAACCACGGCAACTGGATCTTCTCGCTCTCGCAACTCGGCCGCTGGCTCGCGGAGCGCGCAGAGGAAGGCGGGACGATGGTGCTGCCGGAGACCGCGGCGCAGAAGCTCCTCGTGTCGCACGGCCGCGTCGTCGGCGTCCGAACCGGCGACAAGGGGCGCGGCCGCGAGGGCGAGCCGATGGGCAACTACGAGCCCGGCGCCGACCTCGTCGCGAAGGTGACCGTGCTCGCGGAAGGAACGCAGGGCCATCTCACCGGCGTCGCGCTCGACCACTTCGGCCTTCGCGGCAACGAGCCGGAGGTGTGGGAGCTCGGCGTGAAAGAGGTGTGGCGCGTGCCGAAACCGCTCCGCGGGATCGTCCACACGATGGGCTGGCCGCTCCGCACACGCGCGCGCTACCGCGAGTTCGGCGGCTCGTTCCTCTATCCGATGGGCGACGACATGCTCACGATCGGCATGGTCGTCGGCCTCGACTACCGCGACGTCGACCTCTCGGCGCACGATCTGCTCCAGGAGCTGAAGACGCACCCGAAGATCCGCAAGATCCTCGAAGGCGGAGAGCGCATCGGCTGGGGCGCGAAGACGATCCCGAGCGGCGGCTACCACTCCTTGCCGAAGCAGCTCCATGCGCCCGGCCTGCTGATGTGCGGCGACGGGATCGGCCTCGTCAACATCGCGCGCCTGAAAGGCGTGCACTACGCGATCGAGTCGGGCCGTCTTGCGGCCGAGTCCGCGTTTGCCGCGATGCGGCGCGGTGCCACGCCGGCGGTGTCGCTCTCGTCGTACGACGACGCGATCGAGCAGAGCTTCATCACGCGCGACCTGCACGAGGTGCGCGACATGCGGCAGGTGTTCGGCCGCGGCTTCTTCGTCGGCGGCGCGCTCGCGAGCGCGATGACCGCGTCGAAGGGTCGCCTCGACATCGGCAAGCTGCCGGCCGAGCCCGACGCCGAGCAGCCGCTGCTCCGAACGGACCGCGCGTCCCAGTACCCGACAGCCGACGGCAAGCTCACGTTCGACAAGCTCTCGTCGGTCTTCCTCTCGGGAAACAAGACGCGTGACGACCAGCCCAACCACATTCGCATCGAGCGCAAGGTTCCACGTGACGTCGCGGACATGTGGGTGCACCTGTGCCCGGCGCAGGTGTACGAGATCGGCACCGAGGGCGGTGACGGCACCGTCACGGTGAATGTCGCGCCCTCGAACTGCGTGCAATGCGGTGCGATCACCGCAAAGGGCGGACGCTTGACCCCCCCCGAGGGCGGCTCCGGACCCGAGTACACGCTGACGTAGACCGGCTGGACTTACGACTGTTTTACCCACGCCGTACTCGCACCTGACCGCACGCGGCGACATTCAGCGCATCAGCTTTCTCCCCACGGAGGTCAACCGATGCGCACCAGAGTGTTTCTCGTCAGCGTCGCGGCCGCGCTCCTCGCGGCAACCGCGGCTCTCGCCGGTAACAACACGGCCCGCTACTCGTTCCTCGGCCAGCTCACCGCGACGCCTGCGAACGGCGGCGTCTCGATCACGGTCGAGGGCGGCAACAAGCAGGCGCTGCGCGCGATGCTCGGCGCTCCGGTCGCACAGACGTTCGCGTACGCCGGCAGCACCGAGTTCCTGAAGTGGTCCAAGGGCATCCCGACCGTCGTCGGCCCCGGCGATCTCGCCACGGGCGACTTCGTCTGGGTGCACGTCCGCGCATCGCGCGGCGCGACGCTCGCCGAGATCGAGCAGCAGCCCGCCGGCATCGTCGGCGACCACGGCGCCGAGCTCTTCAAGGCGGACAAGCCGCTCTATCTCTTCCGCGGCACCCTGAGCTCCGTCGGGTCGGGCACCGTGAGCGTCCACGTCACGGGCGGCAACAACCACGCGTTGAAGCTGCTCGTCGGCTCGTCGAGCGACCAGTCGTTCGCATTCGGCGAGAGCACGATCTTCCTGCTCTGGCAGGGCAAGGTGCCGACCGTCATCGACGCGTCGAAGCTCGTGGTCGGCGACAAGATCGTCGTCCGGATCCGCGCCGAAAAGGGCGCCTCGCTCGCCCAGGTCGAGTCGACCCCGGCGAACCACGTCGGCGACCGCGAGCCGGCGGCCAAGGCGTAACGAATCGAGAGTCTGGTGCCTGGCACCCGCTTCGCGGGAGCCAGGCACCTCCGATTCGTTTTACCCAGGCATTACCCACGACCCACTAAAGGAGGTGAAGATATGACCATGAACCGCCGCCGTTTCATGTTTCTCGCCGTGGCCCTCGTCACGGTCAACACCTTCTTCTGGATCGCCCAGGGCGGGTTCGCGCTGCCACGCGCGGTCATCGCGCAGTTCTTCGGGCCCCGGCTTGTCCGGGCCGAGGTGCTCCTTCAGGGCGGCGAGGACTGGCGGATCGACCGCGGCGTCGTCACGAGCGCGACGGCCACGTCCCTCACGCTCCTCGAGGGCGACGGCACGACCGTGACCCTCGACGTCTCGCCGACCGCTCGCATCCAGGGCGCCCCGCGCGGCGTGGGCGTCGGCCAGTTGAAGAGGCGGCTGCGGGTCGTCGTCTACCACCAGGCCAATCTTCCGGCGAATCTCGTGCAGGTAGAAGGCGTCGGCGGCTAGAACCTGCAGGTATGAACATGAAGGCGACCGGGGGCGTCCTACTTCTCGTCGAGGACGACGACTCGATCGGGCGGCTCGTCAAGGCGTATCTCGAGCAACAGGACGGCTGGCGCGTGGTCTGGGTCCGCACCGGCGAGGAGGCCGTCGCCGAGCTCCGCCGCCATCCGGTGCGGCTCGTCGTGCTCGACATCGGCCTTCCCGGGATCGACGGCTTCGAGGTGTGCCGCCAGATCCGCGCGCAGTCGAAGGTGCCGATCATCATGCTGACCGCGCGCGACGAGGAGCCCGACCGCGTCGCGGGGCTCGAGCTCGGAGCCGACGACTACGTCTCCAAGCCCTTCTCGCCGCGCGAGCTGGCAGCGCGCATCAAGGCGATTCTCCGCCGCGTCGAGCAGCGCGGCGAGGACGCGATGCTGACGGCGCGCGACATCGTGCTCCGCCGCGACTCGCGCGACGTCACGGTCGGCGGCGCGCAGATCGAGCTGACGAGCAAGGAGTTCGACCTGCTCGCGTGCTTCCTCGAGCATCCCGGCATCGTGCTGTCGCGCGAGAAGCTGCTCGACATCGTCTGGGGGATGACGTACCCCGGCGGCACGCGCACCGTCGACGTGCACGTCGCCCAGCTGCGGCGCAAGCTCGGCGACCCGGAC
>JBGPLW010000242.1:0-4608 GCA_041486645.1 Gaiellaceae bacterium
CTGCACGATGGCCATGCCCGAGACCGACTCGGCAATCTGCGCGGTGACGATGCCGATGCGGTTGCGCGTCTCGACGAGCGCGACGTGCGACGTGCGCTGGAACCAGCGAGTGAGCACGAGCGCCGGCGGGATGATCGCGAAGACGACGAGCCCGAGCCGCCAGTCGGCGATCAAGAGCGCGATCACGGCCGCCGGCAGCAGGATCACGTTCGCGACGAGCGTCGGCATGCCTTGCGAGAGGACGTCCGAGACCGCATCGACGTCCGACGTCAGGCGCGCGATGATCCAGCCCGCCTTCTGCTGCGAGAAGTAGCGGAGCGAGAGGCTCGTCAGGTGGTCGAAGAGGTCTTTGCGCAGACCGAGCACCATGCGCTGCCCGAGGCCCGCGAGCCCGCGGATCAGCCAGCCCTGGAAGCCCCACCCGACCGCGGCGACGCCGAGGTAGATGCCGACGACGACCGTCAGGCGGTGCTCGTTGCCGGCGCGGATACCGTTGTCGATCGCGTCCCGCACGAGGAGCCAGCCGCCGGTCTGGCAGACGGCGTTCCCGACCCCGACGAGCACGAGCACGAGGGCCCACGCCTTGCGGCCCTCGAGGTAGCGCCAGAGCCGTTTCATGAGGCCGCCTTCTGCAACCAGGCTTCAGCCTGATTGCAGTCGTTGGAATGGTCGAATCGAGCGAACGACTGCAACCTGCTTGAAAGCAGGTTGCGGGTGAAGGGGCCCCTCACGCCGCCACCACCTCGTCGCCGAAGAGCTCCGAAAACTGCCCGCCGGCGCGCAGGAGGTCGCCCGGCGTGCCGGACTCGACGATCCGCCCGTCGACGAGCACGACCGCGCGGTCCGCGAGCTCGACGGTCGAGAGTCGCTGCGTCGCGACGAGCACGGTGCGCCCCTGCAGCGCCGGCCGCAGCCGCTTGACGAGGCGGCGCTCGGTGAGTGTGTCGACGGAGGAAAGTGGGTCGTCGAGCACGACAACGCGCGCGCCGGTGATGAGAGCGCGCGCGAGCGCGACGCGCTGGCGCTGGCCGCCGGAGAGATTGACCCCGCGCTCGCCGATCAGCGTGTCGTAGCCGTCGGGGAGCTCCTCGGCGAATGCGTCGACGCCTGCCGCTTCGCAGGCGGCGAGCACGTCGGCCCAGTCGGCGTCGTCGCGGCCGGCGGTGAGGTTCTCGCGCAACGGCACGGAGAAGAGAACGGGCCGCTGCGTCACGAGCGCGACGTCGGCACGAAGCTCGGCGATGGGCACGTCGCGCGTGTCGACGCCCCCGACGACGACGCAGCCTCCGGTCGGGTCGTAGAAGCGCGGCAGGAGGTTGAGGAGCGATGTCTTGCCGGCGCCGGTCGGCCCGCACACCGCGACGATCTCACCCGCCTCGATGGCGAGGTCGAGGTCGCGCAGCACCTCTTCTTCGCCGCCGTACGCGAAGTGCACGGCTTCGAATCGCACGCCGAGCGGCCCGGCCGGCAGGTGCCGCGGCGCCGCGGGCTCGGGCAGCGGCTTGATCCCCTCGAGCCACGCGAAGCTGCGGCCGGCGGATGCGAGCGCCCGCTGCGCGAGGTTCGTGATCCAGCCGAGCGCCTCGAGCGGCCACACGAGCTGGAGTAGGAGCGTCTCGAAGAGGACGAACTCGCCGATCGACAGGTGGCCGCCGATCACCTGCCTACCGCCGAAGAAGACGACGGCGGCGATCGAGAGCGACGGGAGGTAATAGAGCCCCGGCAGGTGCTTCGCCTCGACGCCGGCCTGGCGCAGAACCGTGTCGCGAACCGCCTCAGCCTTCTCGCCGAAGCGGAAGCGGACGTCGTCCTCGCGCCCGAACGCCTGCACCATCTCGATGCCGACGACGGACTCGTCCGCCGCTTCCGTCACGTTGCCCTTCCGCTCCTGCACCTGGCGGGACAGCGGCGAGACGAGGCGCGCGAACCGCAAGGCGAGGACGGTGATGGGCGGCATCGCGACCGCGGTGTAGAGCGCGAGCCGCGGGTTGACGAGGACGAGCACGGTTCCGGCGGCGCAGATCATCATCACGCTCTGCATTCCTTGAACGAGGCCCCAGCCGATGAAGTAGCGGATGGGGTAGAGGTCGTTCGTCGCGCGCGACAGCACTTGGCCGGTTGCGTGCCGGTCGTAGAACGCACGCGGGTAGCGGAGGTACGCCGTGTACAGCAGCTCGCGCATGCGCGCCTCGATGCGGATGCCGATGCGCGCGGTCGCGTAGCGGCGCGAGAAGTTGACGAGGAAGCGCAGCCCGGCGAGCGCGACGATGGCGACGATGTACGGCCAGAGCGCGCGCGAATGCGACACGATGGCGTGGTCGACCGCGCGTTGTGTCAGCACTGGGATCGCGATCGAGATCAGCGTGTAACAGAAGGCGAGCGAAAGGCCGAGCAGGCCGAGGCGCCACTCTGCGCGCCAGAGATGGAGCAGCCTGCGGAAGGTCGGCAGCAGGCCGAGGTCGGGCGGATCGACGGGATTCGGGTACTCGGGCATGGCAACAAGGCCCGCCCGAAGTTGTCTTTTCCCCTGGACGAGCTGTCGCCCGAGCCTACCAGTGCGCTAGTCGCGCGAGCGGCCGCGCGCGAACGCGGCCAGGCCTTCGCTGAAGCTCGGCGGCGCGAGCGGCGCGTCGAAGGTCTGACGCACATCCGCGACTTCGCGCCGGCGCAACGAGCGCTCGCGGTCGAGAAGCGCATTGCGCTCGGCGTCGAGCCCCTGGCGCAGCAGCGCGAGCTCCCGCTCGCGGGTCTCGAGCCTCGTCTCGAGGCGGCGAAGCTCGGCCTCCCTTTCTGCGAACGGGTCCGGCGCGGGCACGAACGGCTCAGGCTCCGGCGCGCGCTCGGGTGCAGCCGCCCGAAGCTCTGCGGCCTGCGCCTCGATCGCCCGCGCGCGCGCCTCGAGTGCGTTCTGCTCGGCCTCGAGCTCCCTCCGGCGGGCGGCGAGCTCCTTCTCGATCCGCCGCGCGTCCTGCTCGCGCTCCTCGAGTCGCGCCCGTTCGGCCGCCGCGAGCTGCCGCTCCGACTCCGACTCGCCTCGCTCCGCCTGGGCGTCTGCAAGGGCCGCCGCGAGCTCGCGCTCCCGCTCGGTGAACCGCGCCGCGTCGGCTTCGAGCTCCGCCTGCCGCGCCTGTAGCTCCCGCTCGCGCGTCTCGAGTGCCTGCGCCCGTTCGAGCGCGGCGCGCTCGCGCGCGACGAGCGCTTCGCTCGCCGCGACCCCCTTGCGCTCCTGCTTGCGCTCTTGTTTGGCCGGCTTGCCGCTGTCGAGGCGGCGTTGCAGCTCGGCAAGCTCGCGCTCGCGCGCGGCGACCGCCTCGGCTCGCTCGCGGAGCGTCTGCTTCAGCTGCTCGAGCTCGACACGCGCCTGCTCGTGGTCTGCATGCCGCTGCTCGGCGAGCTCGCGCGCGAGGCGAAGCAGTGCCGACTTGTCGTCGTCGCCGCCGGTGTCCGCGGACACGCCGCTGCCGCCGCGCGGCGTCCAGGCGTCGAAGCCTTCTTCCCAGCTGTCCGTCATCGCCCGGTCGGCAGGATCAGGTTGAACCGTGCGCCGTGCGGGATCGCGTCCTCGTAGAGAAGATCGCCACCGTGCGCCCGGGCATACGAGCGCGCGATTGCGAGGCCGAGACCGGTGCCGACCGCCGATGCGCGCGTTCCTTCGCCGCGCGTGAAGCGCTCGAAGAGGTCGGGGACGAACTCGGCCGGAACACCGCTGCCGGAGTCCTCGACGCTCAGCCGCAGATGGCGGTCGGTCTGCTCGACGTGCACCCGTACCGGCGCCGCGCCGTACCGGAATGCATTCGTGACGAGATTGGTGACGATCCGTTCGAGGACGCTGCGGTCGACGACAGCGACTGTGTCGCCCGGCACGTCGATCTCGATCGCGCTCGGGTCGACTGCTGTCGTGCTCACGATCTCCTCGACCTGCTCGCGGATGTCGACTCGCTCTGGTGCGATGTCGATCGCCTCGGCGTCGAGGCGCGAGAGGTCGAGGAGCTGCTCGACGAGTCGCGCCATGCGCTGGGTCTGCTGAAGAAGCGCATCGCGAACCGTTTCGCGCTGAACATCGTCGAGCCGGTCGGCGAGGTGGTGCAGCGTCGAGACGAAACCGTGGATCGTCGTCATCGGCGTGCGCAGCTCGTGTGCGGCGAGCGCGATGAAGTTCGTCTTCACTTCGTCCGCGCGCTCGAGTGCGATGCGGGCGTCGTGCTCCGCCTGGAAGAGGCGGACGCGGTCGAGCGCAAGCCCGGTCAGCGCTCCGAGCGTGTTGAGCAGGCGGAGCTCCTCGTCGCCGAAGAACGGTGCGTACGGCGACGTCCAGACGATGATGCTGCCGCCCGGCACCTCGAGGTCGACGACCTCTCCGGTGCGCGTCTCGGAGGGCGGCACGCTCCCGCGTTCGAGGCTCTCCCACGTGTCGGTCGGGACGTTCCACGCAGCCACGATCCGGCCCTCAGCGTTGCGGATGGCGATTGCCCGTGCGCCGACGATCGCGGCCGCCGGCTCGAGCACGCGGGCCGCGACCTCCTCCTGCGACTTC
This sequence comes from Gaiellaceae bacterium, assembly GCA_041486645.1. Taxonomy (GTDB): domain Bacteria; phylum Actinomycetota; class Thermoleophilia; order Gaiellales; family Gaiellaceae; genus Palsa-739. Next base: position 4,535 of record JBGPLW010000242.1, read on the forward strand.
GCAAAGGTGAGCAGGCCCGCCATGGCGTCCTGAAGCCGTGCCTGCTCCGGCGCGCGCCAGAGCAGGCGCAGCAG
>JBGPLW010000243.1:0-4592 GCA_041486645.1 Gaiellaceae bacterium
CACACGATCGTGATCGAGGGAGTGACGGTCGCGACCGGCGACTACGTCGTCGGTGACGCGGACGGCGTCGCGGTGGTCCCGCGTGACCTGATCGAGCCGGTGCTCGTCGAGGCAGAGGCGCTCGTCGGAACGGAGAACCTCATCCGCGACGCCGTGCGCGACGGGATGAAGCCGCTCGCCGCGTACGACAAATTCGGGAAGTTCTAGACGCCGCCGAGCATGCGCGAACGCCGTGGAAGCTCGAGCGCCAGCGCAATGGCCGTGAAAGCAGATCGCGACGCCAGCGAGTATCTGTCGTCGAAGTCGACGGCGCCGTTGAGCTCGAGCACCGTGTAGCCCCCATTCGCAAGCGGGAGAAGATCGACGCCGGCGAGGTCGCAGCCCACGGCGTCGACGGCCGCGCGTGCAAGTCGCGTCGCCTCCTCGTCGAGATCGGTGGCGAAGATGCGCCCGCCGAGGGAGACGTTCGTTCGCCATTCGCCCGGCCGTGCCTCACGTTCTGCGGCGCCGACGATCTGGCCTCCGGCGACGATGACGCGGAGATCTCGCCGTGCCGGCTCGACGAGCTCCTGCACGAGCGCACCTTGTCGACGGAACCATTCGCGGTTCTCGATCATGCGCAGGCAGTCGCGCAGCGCCTGCTCGGTCCGGCAGCAGTAGACATCGCGTCCCCAGCTGCCGTGCCGCGGCTTGACGACGACCGGTAGCGCAAGGTCGATGTCGTCGTCCACCCGCAGAACATGCGCCACCGGCGGGTGGGGAATGCGCGCCTCGACCAGTCGGCGCGCGGTTTCGAGCTTGTCGTGAGCGCCGATGAGGGCCCAGGGCGTATTGAGGATTCTGACCCCGAGGAAGCGAAGATCCGGCACGCGGTCGAGGCCGTCCTCGAGCCCGTCGAGCGCCGCCGAAACGTCGATCCGCAACAGTGCGACGTCGCCTGCCCCCAACTCATCAACGGCGGCATCCGGCGCGAGTAGGCGCGCATCGATCCCGAGCTCGCGCCATGCGTCGACGAGGACGCCGTTGGTCTTACCCGGTCGATGAGCAATCACCGCAACGATCGCCATCACAAGACCGTGATCACCCAGATCCCGAGCATCGGCATCCGTACTTCCGGCGGATCCTCTCGAGGCGTGTGACCATTGCCTGATGCGGGCCATGGTTCTCGACGCTCCAGGGACGAGGCTTCGGCTCGCCGAGATCGCGTCGCCCGACCTTCGGCCGGGGCAGGTTCGGATCCGTGTCGGTGCCTGCGGCGTCTGCCGCACCGACCTTCACATCCGCGATGGTGAGCTTTCGCAACCGAAGCTGCCGCTCGTTCTCGGCCACGAGATCGTCGGACGGGTGCTGGAAGGGGATCCCAGCTTGGAGGCGGGCGCGCGCGTCGGCGTTCCGTGGCTCGGCTGGACGTGCGGCGAGTGCCGCTACTGCCGCATGGACCGCGAGAACCTCTGCGACTCCGCGCGCTTCACCGGGTACACACTTGACGGCGGATACGCAGAGGAGGTCGTAGCGGACGCACGTTTCTGCTTCGCACTTCCAGATGGCCCACGCGACGAGGAGCTCGCTCCCCTTCTCTGCGCAGGGCTCATCGGCTACCGGGCGCTCCGTGCTGCAGGGAACGGCAGTCGCGTCGGCCTGTACGGCTTCGGTGCGGCCGCACACATCGTCGCCCAGCTCGCGGTTCACGAGGGCCGCCGCGTGTTCGCGTTCACTCGGCCCGGTGACGACGCTGCGCAGTCGCTCGCCCGCGAACTCGGCGCCGAATGGGCAGGCGCCGTGGACGAACGCCCGGAGGAGCTCGACTCCGCGATCATCTTCGCACCGGCCGGCGAGCTCGTCCCCAAAGCATTGGCGGCGCTGTCGAAGGGCGGGACGGTGGTGTGCGCCGGAATCCACATGAGCGACATCCCGCGGTTTCCCTACGAGCTGCTCTGGGGCGAGCGTTCGGTGCGCTCGGTCGCGAACCTGACCCGGCGCGACGGCGCCGAGCTCCTCCGCGCCGTAAGCGATCATCCCGTCACGACTAGGGTCGAGATCTTCCCCCTCGTCGAGGCCGATCGCGCCCTCGACCGGCTCCGAGCCGGGGAAGTGCGCGGCGCGGCGGTGCTCGAAGTCAGCAGCTAGACGATCACGCGGTACACCTGGAACACCTCGGCATACTCGCGGTTCACGTTGATGCCGTGCGTGCGCGCGACGTTCCAGACGTACTCGGGGTTCGCGTAGCGGCGGTGCTGCTGCGACGCGTACTTCTCGAGCGCGGCGACCTTCCTCTCGATGTGCGTGCGCTCGAGTGACACGTACCACTGATACGCGAAGTCGAAGTTGTTCCACGGGATCTCGTAGCCGAGGATCGTCGTGCGCTTGAACGCCCGCAGGCCCTCCTCAGCGACCGTCTTGTGATCCTGGTGCACGTCGTGGAGCGAAGGCATGAAGACGACCTCCGGCTTCCACTCCTCCCAGAGGCCGACCAGCAATTCGAGGATGTCCTGCCGGTGCTCCGGGAACGTGCGCACGTCGAAGTCGTGCACCGTGAGCTGCGCCGGCGGGATGCCGAGCTCCGCCGTTGCCTCGCGCACCTCGCGCGCGAGCGTGTCCGGCGCGAAGCCTTCCGGCAGCGACCGCGTCGCGATCGAGAAGGCGACGTAGCGCACCTCGCAGCCCGCGTCGACGAGCCGCGCCATCGTGCCGCCGCAGCCGAACTCGCCGTCGTCCGTGTGCGGCGCCAGCACGAGGGCCCGCTGCCACTGCTCGATCAGACCAGCACCACCTCCTTCGCGGCGACCGGCGTCCGCTGCTCGGCAGGCGGCGCGCGGTCGGGCAGCGCGAGCACCGCGAGCCCGAAGAGGGCCCAGGTCATCGGATCCTCGAAGAAGGCGTTGTAGAAGAGCGAGTGACAGAAGACGGCGAGGATCCCGAGGCACGCGACGAGCGGCAGCGAACGCCTCCGGCGCCGGAACGCCTCGAGGAGAAACGCGCCGACGGCCGTCACGTAGAGGACGAGCCCGACGAGCCCGGTCTCGGCCGCGACCGTCACCGGCGTCGTGTGCGACGCGGCCTTCTTCGGATCTTTGCCCTTGAGTTTCACCCGGTCAGCGTACGCGCGCTTGAACCCGCCCACACCGACACCCGTCAGCGGGTGGTGCGCGGCGATGCGAATGCCGTTCGCGACGAGGCTCGAGCGGCCGCTCGTCGCGTCGTTCAGCCCGTGCGAGGTGTGGTGCTGAAGCGACCTGCGCACCTGGGGCTGCGCGACCGAGATTCCCGCGAGCACGGCGACCGCGAGCACAACGGCGACGAGCGCGCGCCAACGCCAGGCGACGAACGCCGCGCCGATTGCGACGACGAGCAGCGCCGCGAAGCTCGACTGCGAGTAGGAGATCAACAGACCGAGCCACATCACCACGAGCGCTCCCGCCGCAATGAGCGACCAGCGGAGCGACCGGCCGCGCACGATCAGCACAATCGACGGAATCATCGCGAGCACGAGGAAGCGACCGTACACCGACGGGTCCCAGAACACAGAGTTCACGCGGAAGAAGGGCGCGTACGCGTTCGCGTTGATCACCTTCGGGTTCTGGAAGATGTCGCGCGTCTCGTACTGGTAGAAGCCGACGACCGCGAACACGAGCGCCATCACGGTGAGCTCCGCGTACAGCGCACGCAGGCCGATGCGGCTCCACGGCAGCCGTGCGACGGTGAGCGCAAGGAGCGTGAACGGAATGTAGAACGCGAGCACCTGGATCGCGCCCTCGTGCACGTCCTTGCTCCACGCGAGCGAGAGGCCCGTCCAACCGATGTACGCCGCAAGCGGCCAGGCCGCGAGGCGAAGCTCACGTACGCGGCTGTCGCCCTCCACGAGCTGCCAGGCGAAGAGCATCGTCGCGCCGAGAATCACCACGTAGAGCGGCACGAGGAGCTTCGAGCTCGAGCCGCCGACGTGCACGCCAATTCGCAGCGGCACGCATGCGAGTGCCATGAGCGGATAGAGCCAGGGCATCGTGCGGAAGAGGCCTGCGAGCCCGACGCCGAGACCGAGCGCGGCGAACGCGCCGCCGAGCACGAGAATCGGCCGGTTCGGCGCAACCGCGATCCCGACGAGCACGGTGCCGAGCGCTGCGAAGCCGAGACCGGCGATCCGGTCGCTGAGGTTCCGGCCGACGAGCACGATCGCGAGCCCGATGCACGCCACCGGGCCGCCGAGCTGCGCGAGCCCGCTCACCTGACGATCACCGCCGCACGATCGAAGTGGCCGTGCTCACCGACCGTGAGCGTGTAGCGCCCGCGCACCGTCGAGGCCTTCAGGCGCAGGACCGGGCCTATCGCCGACGACTTTCGCCGCCCGAGCTTCCAGGTGTACCGCGCCGCGTCGGTCGAGACGCCGATCGAGAAATGCTCGCCGGCGCGCACGACGATGCGCTTGCTCGCGAGCTCGATGAACCGGATCCGCAGGTGGAAGCGCAACCGCGCCGCGACCGGCGTGCTGTTGCCAGCGGCATCGACGGCCCCGAGTTCGAGCGTGTACGAGCCGGGCGCAAGCACCTTCCCGTCCGCGGTGCCAAACCACGAGAAGCTGCCTTTGGCGGGGTGGC
>JBGPLW010000244.1:0-4589 GCA_041486645.1 Gaiellaceae bacterium
CGTAGTGGTGGGAAGTGGTTTTCCCCATCCGCGACATGGAGGTACCGACGTGACGGAACGAGAAGAGACCGGAATCGAGCTGCTGCTGCGCGAGCCGGAGATCGTCGCCTGGCTCGAGCCACGCGAGAACGAGGATGACCGCGAGCGGGAAGACTGAAGACTGTGCATACCCGCGTTCTCAAGCCGAAGCACGGCCCCACCCTCCTCGTGAGGCCCCTGCGCCACGGTGACGTTCGCACCGTCATGGGTGTCTTCGAGCGTCTGGGCGAGCGGTCGCGCCGCGCGCGTTTCCACGGGCCGAAGCCGTGCCTCAGGAGAGCCGAGCTGCGGCAGCTCGCCTCGATCGACTCGACCCGCCATGCGCTCATCGCGTACGTCGAGGGTGACCCGCAGCCGGTCGCGATCGCGCGGCTCGTCCGTGACGGCCGCAGCGCCGAGATCGCTTTCGCAGTCGCCGACGAGTACCAGCAGCGCGGCATCGGCTCCGCCCTCACCGCAGAGCTGATCGTGGACGCCCGCGTTGCGGGCATCACGGAGATCACCGCCCTCGTGTCGAGCGGCAACCACGCCGCCCTCGCGCTGCTTCGCCGCACCCTGAAGGTGCTCGACGTCCGCCTCGAGGGCCCCGAGCTCTCGATTCGCGCGGCAATCGCGTAGCAGCAGCAGCACGCCGCGTGGTTGCGGCCACACTGCTACATCTCCTGACGTGAAATCCCGGCTCGTCATCCTCGCGGTCGTCCTGCTCGCACTTGTCGTGCCGGCGTCGGCCTGGGCGCACGCGACCCTCGTGCGCACCATCCCTGCGAACGGCGCCGTCGTCGCCAAGGCACCCACGGAGATCCGGGTCGTCTTCGACGACCGCGTGCGCACCGGCCCGGGCATCGCCGCGATCCGCAACAGCGGCGGCTCGGTGCTCGACGGCCGTCCGAGCATCGTCGGCGAGCGCACGCTCGTCATACCGCTTCAGCGCGGGCTCGCGAACGGCGCCTACTCGGCACGCTGGTCGATCGTCTCCGACGACGGCCATCTCGAGACCGGGGTGATCGCGTTCGCGATCGGGAAGGGGAAGCCGTCAGCGGCGCTCGCCGCCGAGGGCAACGGCCCGCAGGCGGCCGACATCGTCGCGCGCTGGATCTTCTACGCGGGACTGCTCTTTGCGGTCGGTGTCGCGCTCGCCGCGCTCGTCGCGCGGCCGCGCGATGAAGAGCGCGTGGCGCTCCTGCTCTCGACCGCGTGCGTGCTTGCCGCCGTCGGCGTGGGGGAGGAGGCGCACCGGATCGGGCTCGACACCCGCGCGGGCAAGGCGTTCGGGGCCGAGCTGATCGCCGCCATCGTCGTCGCGACTATCGCCGGAGCGGCGACGCTCGAGCGGCGCGCACTGCGCCCGGCCCTCGTGCTCGCGCTCGGCCTCGTCGTCGCACCGGCGGTCGCGGGGCACGCGTATGACCCCGGCGTCAATCGCCTGAACGTTCCCGCCGACGCGCTGCACATCGCCGGTGCGGCGGCCTGGGTCGGCGCGCTCGTCGGGCTCGTCGTGTTCCGCGACGTTGAGCGACGCCGTTTTGTTCTGATCGCTCTTGGGGGCGTCCTGCTCCTCGCGGCGACCGGCATCGTGCGCGCCTGGTGGGAGCTCTTGCATCTCTCGCAGCTCTGGGACACGTCGTACGGACAGACGCTCCTCGTGAAGACGGGCGTCCTGCTCGGTGCGCTCGCTCTCGGCTGGCTGCTGCGGGCGCGCATCCGGCGACGCGCCGGAGTCGAGCTCGTGTTCGTCGCCGGCATTGTCATCGCCGTGTCCGTTCTCGTGCTGGTGCGGCCGGGACGCAACATCGCGGCTGCACCGCCCGTCCGCATCTCGACCGCCGAGCCGTCACCGCGGTCGCCCGCACCCGCGCCCGGCGCGGTCGTGATCGCGCAGGAGGTCGGCGACCTCGGCGTGGCGCTGCACCTCGAGCGGCAACGCACGACGGCGATCGTTCTCTCGCCCGCCGGTGGCGGGCTGAGCGGTCTCGACGTCAGGCTGAACGGCCGCTCGGCCGCCGCCTGCGGCCACGGCTGCTACACGGTCGACCGCGCGCCGGAATCGTCCGTCGACGTGCAGATCGACAGGTTCGGGCCGACGCTGCGCTCGACGTTCGTGGTTCCCAGCGACCCCCGTCCCGCCGACGGGTTGCTGCGGCGCGTCGAGGTGCGGTACCGGACGCGGCGGAGCGTCTTCTTCCTGGAGCGCCTCGCGTCGAGCCCGTCGCACGAGGTGTCCGCTCTCTGGCGGCTCGAGGCGCCCAACCGACTCGCGTACCAGATCCCGGGCGGAGCGGAGGGCTTGGTGATCGGCAACCGCCGCTGGGACCGCTCGACGCCGGACACGCCCTGGCGCGAGTCGGCGCAGACGCAGCTGCCGCAGCCGGCCACACAGTGGAACGAGATCGCGAACGTGAACGTCGTCGCAACCGACCCGGAGACGGAGACGATCACGTTCGTCGATCCGACGACGCCGGCGTACTTCGAGGTCGTCGTCGACGCGCACACGCTGCTGCCGCGATCGGTGCGCATGACGGCCGCCGCGCACTTCATGGTCGACCGCTACATCCGCTTCAACGCGCCGCGGGCGATCTATCCGCCCCGCTGACGTGCTCCTCGTCGAGGAGCCGCCACACATACCAGCCGATCGCGAGCAGGAAGACGAGCGTCTGCTCGCCGTTCATCAGGATGCCGCCGAGATTCTGGTCGCGTGTGGGCGACAGGCCCCACAGTCGCGGCGTCGTCTCGTAGAACGAGTACAGGGGACGACTCGCGAACGTGAGCGCGAGGCCGAGAAACGACGACGCGATGAAACCCGCACCGAGGTAGGCGAGCGCGGCCGGAGGGCCGAGGCGGCCCGACACGAGCGGCCACCAGAAGACGAGCCCGGCCGCGATCAGGATCCCGTGCTCGATGTTCAGCGCCCAGCCGGTGTCGAGCGCCCAGCCGTAGAAGCCCGCGATGTGCGTTCCGTACCAGGCAAGGAGCCACGCCGGCAGCGCGTAGCGCGCGCGGAGGAACCGCGCCCCGTGCGCGTCGAGCCACGCGCGCATCGCGGGCGTCAGACCGAGCAGGACGAGCAGCGGCGCGACATCCGCGATCAGGGCGTTCTGGAGCAGGTGCATGAGGAGGAGCCGGTTGGCGGCGATCGTCTCGAGCGGCGAGTTGAGCGACGCTGCGATGAGAAAGAGGCCGGTCGCGTAGACGCCGGCGCGCCGCACGGACGGCCGGGCGGTGCGAGCCGCCCACACGTAGACCGCAGCAGCTGTCGCCGTGAGCGCGAGGAACGCGTACTCGAAGCTGAAGCTCGTCGCGCTCACGCGGTGACGAGCCGCGTCCGGCGCCCGCGGGCGCGCAGGAGCACCGCGGCGAGCGTGCCGAGCGTGAGGAGCTGTTCGACCATCATCACGACGCCCGCAAGCTGCTGGTCGGTGTGCGCCGAGAGCCCATGTGAGCCGTGATACGCCGGATAGAACCCGTGGAACGAGAAGACGAGCACGTCGGTCAGCACCTGGCCGCACGCGAACATCGCCACGGCGAGCGCGATGCGTCCGCCGACCGTCAGCCGTCCGTGCGCGCCGGGATCGACGAGCAGGGTCCAGACGAGAAGGCCGGCGGTGACCCAGCAGGCATGCTCGAAGTCGTGCAGGGCGGGGTGCCTGAGCGCCGCGTCGTAGAGCGACGGGACGTGCCAGACCGCGAGGTTGAGCGCCCAGAGAACGAAGGCGACGCGCGGCCGCAGGAGGACGCCCAGCGCGCGGCGGAGCGGTGAGCGCGCGAGCGGCCCGAGCACGGCGGCGGGCAGCAAGAACACGAAGAGCGGCCCGCGCACGGCGACCATTGCGAGCGCGATGCCGAGGTCGCCGATCAGCACGTGCTGGAGCATGTGCATCGAGAGCAGGTCGTCCTCGCCGAGCGTGTCGATCGGCGAGACGAGCCCCGCGAGCGCGACCGTGAGCCCGAGCGCAAAGAGTGCCGCCCGGCGCCAGGAGGCGAGATCCGCGCGCCCACGGCGGCGCAGGCGCAGCCAACCTTGTGCGAAGAGGAGCGCCGCGAGTGCTGCGGCGCCGATCGGTACAGGCGGGGCAGACCACGCGGCGTGCGCGACGAGCATTAGTGCCTCTTCAGGTCGTGTTGCGTGGAGGGCACGGCCTGGAGGGGCACTAAAGGCCCAGGAGTTTCGCGATGACCATGCGCTGCACCTCGTTCGTGCCTTCGCCGATCTCGAGGATCTTCTGGTCGCGGAAGAGCCGCGAGATCGCGTACTCCTCCATGAAGCCGTAGCCGCCGTGGATCTGGAGCGACGCGTTCGCCGCGCGGTTCGAGAGGATGCCCGTGTAGAGCTTTGCCTGCGCCGCAGCGAGCCCGAAGTCCTTGCCCTGGTCCTTCAGCCACGCGGCGCGGTAGACGAGCTGGCGGCCCGCCTCGATCTCCGTCGCCATGTCGGCGAGCGCGAACTGCACGGCCTGGAACTTCGCGATCGGCCGGCCGAACTGCTCGCGCTGCCTCGCGTACGCGAACGCGAGGTCGTACGCGCCCTGCGCGAGCCCGACGCCCATCGCTGCGAC
>JBGPLW010000245.1:0-4588 GCA_041486645.1 Gaiellaceae bacterium
CTGGACATCGCGGGTCGGAGACAAGCGGGTGGTGTTCGCGGTCCCACCGCGCTACACGAAGAAGGACGTCCTCTTCCTCAAGGAGCTGATCGAGGCCGGACGTTACCGGGCGGTCATCGATCGGTCCTACCCGCTCGAACAGGTGGTCGAGGCGACGACGTACGTCGAGACCGGGCAGAAGACGGGAAACGTCGTCCTCGTCGTGAACGGCGGGCGAGCACGATGAAGGCGGCTGTCCGAGACAGATACGGCTCGCCCGATGTCGTCGAGCTGCGAGAGATCGACACGCCGGTTGCCGCAGACGACGAGGTGCTCGTACGGGTCCGCGCAGCGTCACTGAACCTCGGGGACTGGTACTCCGTGACGGGCACGCCGTACGTCGGCCGCACACAGATGGGGCTCCGCAAGCCGAAGAGCAACAGATTGGGAACCGACTTCGCAGGGCAGGTGGAGGCGGTCGGCAAGGACGTCACGCAGTTCCGCCCGGGTGACGAGGTGTTCGGCGGGAGGAACGGGGCCTTCGCCGAGTACGTGTGTGTTCGCGAGGAACGAGCGGTGGTGCCGAAACCGGCCAACGTCACGTTCGAGCAGGCGGCCGCCGTGCCCGTCGCGGCACTCACCGCGTTGCAGGGCCTGCGCGACAAGGGCCGGATTCAGCCGGGGCAGAAGGTCCTGATCAACGGCGCGTCGGGAGGCGTCGGCACGTTTGCCGTGCAGATCGCCAAGTCGTTCGGAGCGGAAGTGACCGGCGTCTGCAGCACGAGGAATGTCGACCGAGTGCGATCGATAGGCGCCGATCACGTCATCGACTACACCCGCGAGGACTTCACTCGGAGTGACCGGCGCTACGACCTGATGCTCGACATCGCGGGGAGCAGGTCGTGGTCGGCGTGCAGGCGAGTGCTCAACCCGCAGGCGATCCTCGTCATCGTGGGAGGACCGATGAACAATCGTCCGATCGGGGCTCTGGGTCACGTGGTCAAGACTCTGCTGGCGGGATTGGTCAGCAGCCGGAAGGTCGTCTTCTTCATCGCGAAGTTCAACAAGGCCGACATGGTGGTCCTGCGAGATCTTCTCGAGACCGGAAAGGTGTCACCGGTCATAGAGCGGCGTTACGAGTTGAGCGACATCGCCGACGCTCTCCGGTACATGGGCGAAGGACACGCCCAAGGAAAGATCGTCATCACCGTGTGAGCCTGCCATCTCCGCTCCGGGGTCCTTGGCGGCGCTGGGACACCCGGAGCGCGAGATGACTAGGTCTCAGCCGAGGAAGGGGACGCCGTGGTCGTACACGGCGCTCGAGACCACCGAGCAGTGGAAGGTCAGATTCGGTGTCCCGTTCGTGCCGTCGAGCGGAACCTCGATCGCTTGGTGGCTGTCGACCGCAGCCTCAACCTGGGCTTCGGTGACCAGGTGCTGGTTCGCTGCGGGCTTGCTCGTGAACAGGACGAGCGTCGGCACCCAGGCGACATTGAAGTCGCCATGGCTCCCTGGCCCGGCCATCAGGTGATCGTGGCCGATCACCCCGCCGCTGTAGACGCCCGGCATGATCGCCTTCGCAGCGTCGGCGACGGCCTGCCCGTGGTCGGGACAGTTCTCTGTCGGCACGTCGAGGCAATTGAGCGTGAAGCTACCGGGGACGCTCGAGCCAACCGGGTAGACCGGCAAGTAGAACGGTGCCGCCGCGATCGGGTTCGACCTGACCGGGTCCGGCGTACCTCTCGGCGTGCTCACGTACCGGATCGCGCCGGTCATGTCGTCGTAGACGGGCTCGACCACCACACCGCCATGGACACCGTTCCCTCCAGAGATCCGTTCGCCGCTCGGCGAACTCGATGACGCAAGTGCGACGGCTGCCCCAGCCGCGAGCGCAAACACTCCCACGACGATCAGCAGCACCGAGATGCGTTTATTCATCTCTCCCCACCTCCTGTATTAGGATCGCCTGCCCGACGTTGCGCCGGCAGACTCACGGGAGCTAACGCTCCGGTGGCTTTCACATCAAGCAGCCAGTCAGGTCTCATTCACCCACGGCTGCAGGCACGATGTGTCCCGATGGTCGACGGTCCCAGCGAGCGCGTGGAAGGCGTCGACTTCGAGCAGACGGTTCAGGAGGCGATCGATGGATTGCCGGCCGAGCTCCGTGAGGCGATGTCGAACGTGTCGGTCGTCGTCGAAGACGAGCCACCCGCCGGCGCACCGCTGCTCGGTCTCTACCAGGGCGTGCCGTTGACGCGGCGCGGCAGTTACTACGGCGGCGTTCTGCCCGACAAGATCACGATCTACCGCGGCCCGCTCGTGCGCCTCTACGGCGCCGATCCCGAGCGACTACGTGAGCAGATCCGCCACGTCGTGCTGCACGAGGTCGCTCACCACTTCGGCATCAGCGACCAGCGGCTGCTCGACCTCGGTCGCTACTAGGCGCGCTGGAGCGGCGGCCCGATGCGTCCGCCGCGACGGGAGCGGCCGGCCGCGCGGAGCGCACGTGCATACGCGGCGGCAGGCGTGGAGCCGCCAGCCATTACCTCGCCCGTCGACCGCATCTCCGGGCCGCGAACGGCCGCGCCGGCGAAGCGGTCGCTCGGGAAGATCGCTTCTTTCGCCCAGGCTCGCGACGGCTCGACGCGCTCGGGCAGCTCGAGTGCGGCGAGCGGCTCGCCGAGCAAGAGGCGGCACGCGTGCTCGACGAGCGGCACACCGGTCGCCTTCGCGACGAACGGCACCGTGCGCGATGCCCGCGGGTTCGCCTCGAGCACGTAGAGCTCGTCACCCACGAGCGCCAGCTGCAGGTTGAGCAGGCCGCGCGCGCCGAGACCGCGTGCGATGTCGGTAGCGGCCCGGCGGATCTCGTCGGCGCAGCGTGCAGTCACGCTCGGCGCCGGCACGACGACGGCGGAGTCGCCCGAGTGGCTGCCCGCGCGCTCGACGTGCTCGAGGATCGCGGCGACCCAGGCATCGGTGCCGTCGCACAGGACGTCGACGTCGAGTTCGACCGCGTTCTCGAGGAAGCGATCGACGAGGCACGCGCCCTCGACTGCGAGCTCGCCGGCGTTCCGGGCGACGTGGATGCCGTGGCCGCCGATCACGTGGTGCGGCCGCACGAGCACCGGATAGCCGAGCTCCTCGGCCGCCGCGAGCGCGTCGGCTGCGTCGTTCGCCGCGCGCCACGGCGGCGCGCGCAGCCCGAGCTCGTCGAGCAGCTCCGCGAACCGGACTCGGTTCTCCGCCGCATCGATCGCGGCGAGCGGCTCGCCGAGCAGCGGCATGCCGGCGTCGTGCAGCCCCGGCGCGAGCCGCAACGGCGTCTGGCCTCCGAACGAGACGACGACGCCGAGCGGCTGCTCGAGGGCGCAGACGTCGAGCGCTCGCTCGAGCGTGAGCGGCTCGAGGTAGAGGCGGTCGGAGGTGTCGTAGTCCGTCGACACCGTTTCCGGATTCGGGTTGACGAGCACGGCCTCGTAGCCGAGTGCGCGGAACGTCTGCGCCGCGTGTACGCAGCAGTAGTCGAACTCGATCCCCTGGCCGATCCTGTTCGGGCCGGAGCCGAGCACGATGACCGCGTTGCCGGTCGGCTGGGGCAGCGCGTCGGAGGGTTCATACGAGAGATAGAAGTACGGCGTCTCGGCCTCGAACTCGGCCGCGCACGAGTCGACCGCGAGCCGGCCGGGGAGGCCGTGCTGCGTGCGGATCTCAGCCTCGTCGACCCCGCGGATGCGGGCGAGCGCAGCGTCCGGGATGCCGAAGCGCTTCGCATCCGCGATCTCGAAGTGCTCCGCGAGCGCGATCGCGCGCAGTTCGTCTGCGAAGTACGGGTGGATGCCGGGCAGGTCGAGGCCTCGCCGCGCTGCTTCGAGCAGCAGGTCCCAGCGCTCCGGCACGGGCTCGCCGCGGCGGTCGAGGTCGAGCGCGGGCGGCGTCCACTCGCGGCCGTCCATCGCCTTGAGGAACGCCTCCGCGAAGGTGCGGCCGAGGCCGAGCGACTCGCCGACGGCGCGCATCTCGCTGCCGAGCCGGTCGTCGGCGTCCGGGAACTTTGCGAAGTCGAAGCGCGGCGCCTTCACCGCGACGTAGTCGAGAGCCGGCTCGAACGCCGCCGTCGTCTGCTGCGTGATGTCGTTCGGCAGCTCGTCGAGCGTGTAGCCGATCGCAAGCAGTGCAGCGATCTTCGCGATCGGGAAGCCGGTCGCCTTCGAGGCGAGAGCCGACGAGCGCGACACGCGCGGGTTCATCTCGATCACGCGCAGCTCGCACGTCTCGGGCTCGTAGGCGAACTGCACGTTCGCACCGCCGGTGGCGACGCCGACCGCGCGCGCACACGCGAAGGCCGCTTCGCGCAGGCGCTGGTACTCGGCGTCGGGCAGCGTCTGCTGCGGCGCGACGGTCCACGAGTCGCCGGTGTGCACGCCCATCGGGTCGAGGTTCTCGATCGAGCAGACGACGACGCAGTTGCCCGCGTGATCGCGCATCACCTCGAGCTCGAACTCCTGCCAGCCCTCGAGCGATTCTTCGACGAGCACCTGCCCGACCGGACTTGCGTCGAGCCCGGCAGCGATCCGCGCCTCGAGCTCCTCCGCGGTCCGGGCGATCC
>JBGPLW010000246.1:0-4526 GCA_041486645.1 Gaiellaceae bacterium
CCTCGGTCCCGAGGGCGGCGAGGCGGGCGGTGAGATCGTCGCCGTCGGCACGCCCGAGGACATCGCTGCCACGGAGGAGAGCTTCACCGGGCAGTTCCTGCGCGTCGTTCTGCCCGCGCGCGGCGAAGCCGTCGTCGCGGCATAGGTTTATCGCGGGTTTGGCAGGCCGCTGATCCGGCCCCAAGTACAAACTCCAGCCAAACTCCGGTTGATAGTTTGTGAGAGCGCAGGATTGCACTATCATCACAAACTATGGCAATTATCGCGTTCTCCCAGCTCGATTCCGACGTTTCGGCTTCTCTCGAGGCGATCCAGAAAGGCTCGCTGGCCAAGGATTTCGAGTCAGAGACCCTTGATTTCAAGGTGGAGGATGCCAGCAGCCGGCGGCAGACGGACAAGGTTTTGGTGGACGCTTCCAATTGCTTCGCTAACCATGTGGGCGGCCGGATTGTCGTGGGCGTCAGAGACGCCGCTTCCGGGACGTCGGCGTTCGTTGGAACCGGGCTCGACCCGGACGAGGTCAAGCGCCGGATCTTCGAGCTGACCGAGCCGCCACTATTGGTGGAGGTCGCGGCCTTCAGCTTTGCGGGCGTCTCGCTGCTCCTGATTCGCGTGCCACAGAGTCCCGATATTCACGCTGACAAGCAGGGGCGTGCGCCGAGGCGGGTTAGCACGGATTGCGTCCCGATGAGCCCGCACGATCAGATGCGACTTCGCGAAGAGCGCCGCGGCATCGATTGGTCGGTGAAGGACAGCGGACGAGCAGTCGGGGAGGTGTCTGAAGAAGCGCTCCGCCTTGCCCGCCGGCACCTTCTTGCGCAGAGCGATTCGCGCAGCCGGCTTGCGAGCCTGGGAGATGAGGATCTCCTACGGGCGCTCGGGGTGCTGAGTCCAGGCGGAACGCTCAACAACAGCGGCGATGTCTTCTTTTGTCCGCCTATCGACGGGCACGCGCGGATCGTTTACCAGTACCGCAACACTCCCGGCGGCGAGGTGAAGGCAGTTGAGCGTTTTGACGGCCCCCTCATCATTGGTTACGACCTCGCTTTGAGTGCGATTCGTGCCCGTGGCGAAAGCACCGCGATAGCACTGCAGGACGGCACGCAGCTCGAGATTGAAGATTTACCGCTGCGAGCGGTCGAAGAAGCTCTTGCCAACGCGGTCATCCACCGCGACTTTCATGTCGGCGGCCCGGTGACGATCGATCACTCGCCAGAGGTGTTGACCGTGACTTCTCCCGGGCCGCTCGTCTCAGGCGTTACTCCGCAGAACATTCTCACGCACCCTTCTAAGCCAAGAAATCCTTCTCTTGCAAAGTTGGCCCGCGATCTTCGGCTCGCCGAGGAGGTCGGACAGGGCGTCGATCGGATGTACCGCGAGATGCTTATCTCGGGAAAGAACGTTCCGGCGATTGTCTCCACGCTTGAGCACGTCGTCGTCACGTTCGTCGGGGGTTCACCGAATAAGCGAGTGGCTTCATTCGTCGCGCAACATTTGCCTCCCCAAGAACGGGAAGATGTCGATGCGCTGCTAACGCTATTTCACCTATGCAAAAAGAAGGCGACTTCTGCGGAAGACATCGCACCGCTGATGCAGAAACATGTCGACGCAGCTGAAGCGGTCTTGCGCCGACTCGCGACCGACGCGGTTGGCATGCTTGAGGTCGCGCGCGGTACGGCGCGTCGTGCGCATCCGAACTATCGCCTGCGCGACGACGCCTTGCGGACACTTGGCCCAGCGGTGGATTACAACCGTCGCACCACCGATGAGATCGACAGAAAGATCATCGCCCACGTGCGTGAATATGCCCGAATCACGAACCCAACAGTCCGCAACATTCTCGACGTTGACGTTCAAAAAGCTAAGTCGATCCTTGGCGATCTCGTCAAGCGTGAAATTTTGGTGAAAGCCGGGTCGGGCGAGCGCGGTCCCGGTGTGGAGTACGAAGCGGGCGCAAAGTTCCCGGCCGCACCCTCAAGTCGTCGTCGGCGGTCAAAGTAACGCACCGACGCCGCTAGAGCACCGCCTGCGTCTGCGTGACCCGCGCAACGAGCTTCCCGTCGTCGTCGAAGAGCTCGGTGTCGACGACGATCGTCCGCCTGCCCTTGTGCAGCGCCTTGCTCACGGCGTTGACGTGGCCGCCGCGGATCGGGCCGAAGAAGTTCGTCTTCGACTCGATCGTCGCCGTGCCCTTCGCGTCGGCCGGCAGGTTGAGGAAGGCGAGGAAGCCGCCGGCCGAGTCGGCGAGGCTCATGAGCGCGCCGCCGTGCAGCGTGCCGCCGGCCGTGCATTTGTCGGCGCTCCACGCGAGCCGGGAGCGCACCTCGTCGAGCGACGCGGAAACGATCTCCATCCCGAGGAAGCCCGTGTACGGCGCCGCCGCCGCGACCTGGGCCGTGAGCTGCGGGTCGGCGTCCACGGCGTGAGGCTACCCTGCCCGGCGTGGAGACGGAAGCCGCCGCCGAGACGCCCGCGCTCGAGCGCAACTGGTGGCTGCGCGCGCTCGCGGTGCTCGTCGCGCCGCGCGCGATCTTCGCGTCGCTCCGCGACGACTCGGACGACGCCGCCGAAGAGCGGCAGGAGCCGCTCGCGGCGATCGCGGCGCTGGCGGGCATCGCCGCCGTCCTGCCGAGCCCGACATTCCGCCGCATGCTCAACGACGGCTCCGTGTCGCTGTCGCTCGTGCCGGTGCTTGCGTTCCTCGCCGGCTCGCTGTACGCGGTCGCCGCGTACTGGCTTGGCGGAGGGCTGCTGCACGGCGCGGCGCGCCGTCTCGGCAGCGAGGGCAGCTGGCGCCGTTCGCGGCAGACACTCGCGCTCGCGGCGACGCCGCTTGCGCTGTCGCTCCTCACGTTCTGGCCGATCCGGATCGCCGTCTACGGCGAGGATCTCTTTCGCACGGGGGGCGACGACTACGGTCGCAGCGACGCCGTCTTCGGCGGCGTCTACCTCGGCATCGTCGCGTGGTCCGTGCTGCTCCTGCTGATCGGCGTTCGCACCGTGCACGGCTGGACGTGGGGCAGAGCCGCGGCGGCCGTCGCGCTCGCCGCCGCATTCCCCGCGCTCATCGTGGCGGCGTCGACGCTTTAAGGCTCTTCGCTTCGAACGCCTCGCGCTCCTCCGCGGGCATCGCATACGTGTGCTGCTCCTCCGGGAACGCGCCGCTCCGCACCTCGTCGGCGTAGCGTCCGAGCGCCTCGACGATCGCGTCGCCGATCTCGGCGTACCGCTTTACGAACCGTGGCGCGTGTCCTTCGTAGTAGCCGAGCATGTCGTGCCAGACGAGCACCTGGCCGTCGGTCTCGCCGCCCGCGCCGATGCCGATCGTCGGCACGCCGAGCGCGCGTGTCGCCGCTGCGGCGACGGCAGACGGAACCGCCTCGAGGACGATCGCGAAGCAACCCGCCCCCTGGAGCGCGAGGCTGTCGTCGATCAGCTCCTGCGCGCGGTCGGCCGTGCGGCCCTGCGCCTTGAAGCCGCCGAGCACGGTCGCGGTCTGCGGCGTCAGCCCGACGTGGCCCATGACCGGGATGCCTGCGTCGACGATCGCCTTCGCACGCTCGACCGACGTGCCGCCGCGCTCGAGCTTGACCGCTCCGGCACCGCCTTCCTTCACGAGGCGGACGGCGTTCGTCACCGCCTGCTCGTTCGACGTCTCGTAGGAGCCGAACGGCATGTCCGCGACGACGATCGGGCGCTTCGCCCCGCGCGTCACCCACTGCGTCATGAAGAGGATCTCTTCGAGGGTGACGGGCACCGTCGACTCGCGGCCGTGCACGACCATCCCCGACGAGTCGCCGACGAGGATCAGGTCGACGCCGGCGGCGTCGGCGAGCCTCGCGCTCGGCGCGTCGTAGGCGGTGACCATGACGATCTTCTCGCCGCGACGCTTCATCTCGAGCAGTTCCGGCAGCGGGAGCTTTCCCGCCGTCCACGACGCGTAGCGCTGGGGCTTGTCGGTCATGCGAGCGCTCCTTTCACGAGCACGTTGTCGATCAAGCGGATGTCTCCGATTCGGACGGCGGAGGCGAGGAGGGTTGCTCCGTCGAGCTCCAGGATCTCGACGTAGTCCGGGGCCAGGCCGTTCAGGGAGCTGCGGGTGGCAGCGACTGCGTCGCTGCCCTGTGTGTACGCCTCTGCGCCTCGTGCGAGCGCTCTGGGGAGGCCGAGCGCCAGCTCCCGCTCCTCCGCGGTGAGGAGGACGTTTCGTGACGAGAGCGCAAGACCGTCGCGGTCGCGCACGGTCGGAAGGACGCGAATCTCCAGATCGAGGTTGAGGTCGCGCACCATGCGGCGGATCACGAGTGCCTGCTGCGCGTCCTTCTGGCCGAAGTACGCGCGTGCCGGGCGGACGATGTTGAAGAGCTTCATGCAGACGGTTGCGACGCCGCGGAAGTGGCCGGGGCGCGATGCGCCCTCTGCGCCGGTGTCCTCGACGTCGACCCAGGTGCGGAAGCCGTCGTGGTAGAGCTCGTCGGCGCTCGGTGCGAAGAGGATGTCGACGCCGCACTCCTCCGCGATGCGCG
>JBGPLW010000247.1:0-4514 GCA_041486645.1 Gaiellaceae bacterium
CGGCGCGACCGCCGCGTTCGTCTCGAACCTCTTCCTCGGGCAGGGCCTGTGGACGCCGTGGGAGATGCTCGCGTGGGCCGGCTGCGGTGCCGTCGGCGCGCTGCTCGCACCGCTCCTGCGTCGTCGCATCCCGCTCGCGGTCACGTGCTTCTTGCTCGGCTACGTGTATGGCTTCGTGCTCGACGTCTGGAACTGGTACGGCTTCTACCCGCACACGTGGGCGTCGTTTCTCACCCGGCAGGCGGCCGGCTTCCCGTTCAACACGGCACACGCGCTCGGCAATGCTGCACTCGCGCTCGTCGCGGGCCCAGAGTTGCGCCGGATGCTCGAGCGGTACGGCAAGCGGTTGAAGACGGTGATCGTGTGGGCGTGAAGATCGCCGTGCTCGCGGTCTCGAGCGTGCTCTCCTTCGTCCAGGGCCGCGCGCAGCCGGACGGCGGCTACGCGGAGCCGGCCGGCGCCTCGACGGTCGCGCTCACGGCAACTGCGGTGCTCGGCCTCCGCGCGTCCGGTGCGGCTGTTCCCGATGCTGCGCGGAGTTACCTGCTTGCGCACGAGACCGGGTTGACCGCGACGGAGCTCGAGCTCGTCGTGCTGGCCGAGTCGGTCACGGGCGGTGCGTCTGTGCGCGTCCTAGGCACGCTCGACGGCCTGCAGCACCCGAACGGCGCGATCGGCGAGGCGCTCAACTCGACGTACTGGGGTGCGCTCGCGTTCCGGCAGGCGGGCCGCCAGGTCGCGGCCGCGACGGTGCGTGTCATCGAGCGCGCCCAGCTCCGCAGCGGCGGCTTCCCGTGGATCGGCGGCGTCGCCGCCGACACGGACGATACGAGCGCCGCGGTGCAGGCGCTCGTCGCCGCCGGCGTACGCGGCAAACCGCTCGCCCGAGCACTCGGGTTCCTCCGCGCACGCGAGAACACGGACGGCGGTTTCGAGCTGCGCCCGGGAGCCCTCTCGAACTCCCAGTCGACCGCATGGGCGATCCAGGCCTTCGTGGCGGCCGGTGCAAAGCCGCCGGCGAAGGCGTTCCGCTACCTGAAGCGCATGACGAGAGTCGATGGCAGCGTCCGCTACTCCGCGCAATACGGGACGACGCCGCTCTGGGTCTCGGGGCAAGTGCTGCCGGCGCTCGCGCGGCGGTCGTTTCCGCTTCGCTAGCTTCCGTGGTCAGGTGCTCGCCGCTACCGGCGTCTCGAAAGCTCACGGCGCTCAGGTCGTTCTCGCGAACGTCGACCTCGTCGTGCCACCGGGTGCGCGCATCGGCCTTGTCGGGCCGAACGGCTCCGGCAAGTCGACGCTCCTGCGGCTCCTCGCCGGGCTCGACCGGCCCGACCGGGGCACGATCGGCCGCGGACCGGGCCTCGCCGTCGGGTATCTGCCGCAAGAGCGCGATCCGCGCGCCGGCGAGACGCTCCGTGCGTATCTCGTTCGTCGAACCGGTGTTGCGGATGCCGAGCGCCGGATGGACGAGCTCGCTGCGCGCCTCGGGCATGAGCCGTCGCTCGCGCAGGCGTACCACGACGCGCTCGGCGAGTACCTTGCGCGCGGCGGCGAGGATCTCGATGCGCGCGCGCAGCACGCGCTCGCCGACGTCGGGCTCGATGCCGGGCTCGACCGGACCCTGACCGCACTCTCCGGCGGCGAATCGGCACGCGCCGCGCTCGTCTCGGTGCTCCTCAGCCGCTTCGACGTGCTGCTGCTCGACGAGCCGACGAACGATCTCGACTTTGCCGGCCTCGCGCGACTCGAATTGTTCCTCCGCGAATTCGACGGTGCGGCGGTCATCGTGTCGCACGACCGTGCGTTCCTCGATCGCACGGTGACGCGCGTCGTCGAGCTCGACGAGTGGACACACGGCACGACCGAGTACGCGGGCGGCTGGAGCGAATACGAGGCAGAGCGCGAACGACGCCGCGCTCGCCACTTTGAACGATGGGAGGCCTACGTTGCCGAGAAGGATCGCGTGCAGGCACAAGCGCGGCGCATGCAGCAATGGGAGGAACGGGGCTATGGGCAGGGGCGGAAGAAGAAGAAGTCGAAAGACGTCAAGAAGGCGTTCGAGAAGAAGCTCGGCAACCTCAAGCGCGTCGAAAAGCCGTACGAGCCGTGGGAGCTGAAGCTCGGGCTCGTCCCGGCCGAGCGAAGCGGCGACGTGGTCGTGCGTCTCGAGCACGCGGTCGTCGGGCGCGGCTCGTTCCGGCTCGGGCCGCTCGACGTCGATGTCCGGTTTGGCGACCGGCTCGCGATCGTCGGTGCGAACGGCAGCGGCAAGACGACACTTCTCGATGCGTTGCTGGGAGGCCTACAGCTCAGCGAGGGCTCGCGCTGGGTCGGGCCGGGCGTGGTGCTCGGCGAGCTCGAGCAGCGGCGAACGAGCTTCGCCGGGGAAGAGCGGTTGATCGACTCGTTCGTCGCCGCGAGCGGGCTTCCGGCCGAGGACGCGCGCACGCTGCTCGCGAAGTTCGATCTCGGGGCCGACGACGTCCTCCGTCGTGGCGCTTCTCTGTCGCCTGGCGAGCGGACGCGTGCCGTGCTCGCGGTGCTCTCCGCGCGCGGCGTCAACTGCCTCGTCCTGGACGAGCCTACGAACCACCTCGACGTGGAAGCGATCGAGGAGCTCGAGCGCGCCCTCTCAGGGTACGAGGGAACGGTGCTGCTCGTGACGCACGACCGTCTGTTCCTCGAGCGCTTCGCGGCGACCCGTACGATCGAGCTGTAGTGGCGACGGCGTCGATCCTCACCATTGGCAACGAGCTCGTCTCCGGCGACGTGCCGAACACGAACGCGTCGTGGCTCGCGAAGCGCCTCGCCCCGCTCGGGGTCGAGACACGGCTGATCGCCGCTGTGCCGGACGAGATCGAGACGATCGCAGAGCTCGTCCGCCGTGAGGCGCCGCGCGTCGACTTCTTCATCGCGACGGGCGGTCTCGGCGGCACGCCGGACGATCTCACGCGCGAGGCGATCGCGCACACGTTCGGTGTCAGGCAGGAGGAGGTTCCCGAGCTCGCCGCCGATCTGCGCGCACGGTTCGCGCGCGATCCCGCGTACGCGGCGAGGTGGGCGCTCTTGCCGCGCGGGAGCCGTCCGCTCGCCAATCCGCTCGGCGGCGCGCCCGGGTTCGTGATCGAGAACGTCTACGTGCTGCCGGGTCTGCCGTCGGAGATGGAGGCGATGTTCGACTCGGTCGCGGAGGAGTTCCGCTCGGGCAGCCCGATCGGCGCGTGGCGGCGGACGTACCGCACGCGCGAGAGCGTGATCGCGCCCGCGCTCGTCGAGGCGGGGGAGCGCTGGCCGGGAGCTCTCGTCGGCTCGTATCCGACGTTCGGCCCCGACGGCCCGAGCGTCGAGGTGGTCGTGAAGTCGAGCGACGCCGACGAGCTCGCGGCCGTGTCAGGCTGGCTCGCTCGCGCGCTCGAAGAGCGCAGCTGACGGCAGGTAGAACGCGGCAATCGCGAACGTCAGGAAGACGCTCGCGAGCGGGCTGAAGATCGCGACGACGAAGGTGAGCGCATAGATCGGGACGCCCGGGTTGAACGCCTGCGAGATCGCTCGCACGAGCGAGTCGGGAACGCCTTCGGCGATCAACCGCCTGCCGGTGCTCGCATAGCGCCACCAGACGTTGTAGATCACCGCCATCACGACGAACGTCGCGGCGTACGCGTACACGGCGGCCTGCTCGCCCGGCTTCTGCAGGTGCTCGGCGACGAGCTTCGTGGGGAAGGGTAGAAACGCCACGATCATCAAGAGCAGGAGGTTCAGGAAGAGAAGCGTGCGGTCGGCGCGCGCCATCGTCGAGACGCAGGTGTGGTGGTTCATCCAGATGATCCCGATCGTGATGAAGCTCGTCGCGTAGGCGAGATACGAGGGCCACAGGTGGAGCAGGGCCGAGCCGAGGTCGTGGGCGTCCCCGGAGGTCACACTGAACTCCAGGACCAGCAGGGTCGCCGCGATCGCGAAGACGCCGTCGCTGAAGGTCTCGAGCCGAGTGGTGCCTGTGTCGTCCATGGGTTCCGCGGTAAGGTTGGCGCATGCGGTGGACGGCAGCAGCCCTGCTTCGCCCGATCACGTTCGTACTCTCGATCGTCGCGGCCGTGCTCGTGGGCAACCGAACGGATTCGTTCTGGTACGGGTTCCTCGCGTGGTTCATCGCGATGGGCGCGGGACGCGTCATCGGCGCCCTCGTGCGCGGGCGGTTCGACCGGGCGCTCTACAAGGCGGTCTGGCCGGGCGCAGCGACCGGGTATGCGTTCCTCTTCGACTGGCTCGGGCTCCCGCCGTGGGCGACGTTCTTCGTCTCGTTCATAGCGGCGTCGCTGACGAAGAGCGCTTTGCGCACGGTGTTGCCGAACCAGCGGCGCGTCTTCACGGTGCAGACGTCGGGTGGCTGGCGCCGCACGGTCGATCTAGACGAGCTGCTGCCTTAGCCGGCCGATCAGCGCGACCGGCTCGAGGTCGGCGTGCAGCAGGTGCTGGAGCATCACGCGCTCGCAGCCTGCTTGCTCGTATTCACGGAG
>JBGPLW010000248.1:0-4508 GCA_041486645.1 Gaiellaceae bacterium
TGCCGACGGCCCGCCGCCGCAGCCCTGGAGCGCCGCCAAACATGCGATTGCGCATACGGCTCTGGCCAACGTCTTCAACTCGTCGACCTCGCGCCCCGCTAGATCGGCGCGTCGAAGAGCCCGAACCACTTCGTGAGGTCGGGCTCGACCGGCAGCTCCTTCTCGAGCTGCGCCTTCAACTGGAGCTCGCGCGGGTTGTCGCGCTCCTGCTTGTTGCCGGTCGGGACGAACGGCCAGAACGTTCCCGTCTTGAAGCCGTAGATCCAGTAGACCGGGTGGTCGCCGCCCTCGAAGCGGAACGGGGCTGCGAGGAGCTGCGCGCCGAACCCGCGCTCCGAGAACTCCTTCCCGACCGCGTACACCGCCGTCACCTGGTCCTCGAGGTCGGGATCGTGCACGACGACCCACTCGAAGCCGAACGTGTCCTTTTTCCGCTCGAGCGTCGAGCCGGACGATGCGGCGACACTCGCGAGCAGCTCTTCGACGTCCTTGTCGACCTGCGCGAACTCGCCGGCGGAGAGCGGCTTGAAGACGACCGCGCCAACCCCCGCGGGCTTCAACCCGCACTCGACGTCGAGCGACACGGCTGCGGTGGTGAGCGCGAAGAGCCGGTCGCGCGCCGGGCCCTTCAGCTTCTTGCGCCCGAAGAGAACGTCGCCGAGACCCACTACGCCGCCGGCGTGCCGGGCTCGATCTCCTTCGACTCCTGGGCCGGGCCGACCTCCGCCTTCAGCTTCGCGAGCTCGTCCTCGACCTGGCCGGAAGCGGAGATCTGCGAGAGCTCGCGGTCGAGCTGCGTGCGGCTGTCGCCGATGTCCTCGAGCGCGCCCGCGGCGGTCAGCTCTTCGATCGCCGATGCGCGTGCCTGGAGCTCCTCGGTCTTGTCGCGCGCCCGCTGGATCGCCATGCCGGTGTCCTGCATGCCGCGGCCGATGCCGGTCGCCGCCTCGCCGATCTTCACCTGGGCCTGCGCGGCCGAGTACTGCGCCTTGATGACCTCCTTCTCGGAGCGGAACGACTCGATCCTCGCCTCGAGCTGCTGCTGAGACGCAATGAGCTGCTCCTGCTGGCCCTCGAGCTGCTTGACCTGCGTGTCGAGCCCCTGAAGCTGCTGCTGCGCCGCTGCCTTGCGCTCGAGCGCCTGCCGCGCGAGATCCTCGCGGTTCGCCGCGACCGCCTGGCGCGCCTGCGTCTCGAGCTTGACGACGTTCTGCTCGATCGACTGCGTCTGCAGCTCGAGCCGCTTCTTCGCCGTGACGACATCGGCGACGCCGCGCTTCACGTTCTGGAGCTGCTCGATCATCTGCTCGTAGGAGTAGTCCAGCGTCTCGGTCGGGTTCTCGGCGCGGTTGAGCGCGCGCGAGGCCTTCGACTTGAAGATCAACATGAAGCGCTGCCACAGGCCGGCCATTCCGTCCTCCTCTTCAGGGTTCCCGTTAGCCTAGCGCCGTGCTGATCGCCAAGAGCATGCACCCGGACTGGCTCTCGAACTCCTTCGCAATCGCCGACCGCGAGGGCGGGACGGCGCTGTTCATCGACTCGGGCGCCGACGTCGGCCCGCTCGTCGCGGCCGTCGAGGCCTGGGGGGCGACTCCGGCTGCGATCCTCCGCACCCATTCGCACCACGATCACGTCGTGCACGAGCACGAGCTCCGCGCGCGGTACGACATCGAGGTCATCGCGGAGCCCGGCGAGTGGGAGTGGGGCGGCCTGCGCGTCCGCGGCACGGCGACGCCGGGGCACTCCGACGACATGGTCGCCTTCTTCGTCGACGACGTCGTTTTCACCGGCGACACCCTCTTCAAGGACGCCGTCGGCGGCGGGAACCTCGAGCAGGTGCGTGCCTCGGTGATGGACGTCTTCATGGCGCTCCCGGACGAGACGCGCGTGCTGCCCGGCCACACCGACGAGACGACGATCGGCCGCGAGCGGGCCGAGAACCCGTTCGTCAAGGTGTGGAGCGGCGCGGCGCCCGAGGGGAGCGAGCCGGTCACCGTCGGCGGCCGCGAGGCCGCGCTCGTCGTCTGGTCGCCCGACTACGACGGCAAGGGCAAGGCCTGGGTCCGGTTCGCCGGCGGCGAGGACGCGATCGTCGGCGGTTCCCGGGTCGAACGTGGCTAGACGAGGACGTGTCCGCAAAAGCGTAACCCTTCCGAGGCAGGGGCCTGGCCCGGGCCAGACCCCTGCCGTGGAACTGTCCGCAAAGGACAGTAAGTTGGCCCGGTGCGCCTGCTCGTCGCCCGCTGCGAGGTTCGCTACTCCGGCCGCCTGAACGCCGTCCTTCCCGAGGCGGTGCGGCTCCTGATCTTGAAGGGGGACGGCTCCGTGCTCGTGCACGACGACGCCGGCGGGTTCAAGCCGCTGAACTGGATGACCGCGCCGACCTTCGTCGAGGACGAGGGCGACCGGCTCGTCGTGCGCAAGCTGAAGACGGAGGACGTGCTCGAGATCCGCCTCGCCGAGATCCTGAGCGACGTCTCGCACGACATGGGCGAGTCGGCGGCGCTCCAGAAGGACGGTGTCGAGCGCGACCTGCAGGAAGAGCTCGCGGCCGCACCCGCCGCGCTCGGCGAGGAGTTGACGCTCGTGCGGCGCGAGTGGGCAACCGAGGTCGGCCCCGTCGACCTGATGTGCCGCGACGAGAGCGGCGAGTGGGTCGCGGTCGAGATCAAGCGCATCGCGACGATCGAGGCTGTCGAGCAGCTGACGCGCTACCTCGGCTTCATCCGCGAGGACCCGGCGAAGAGCACGTGCCGCGGCATCCTCGCCGCGCAGAAGCTGAAGCCGCAGGCCGTGACGCTCGCCGAGTCGCGCGGCATCCGCTGCGTCGAGGTCGACCTCGTGCTCCTCCGCGGCGAGCGCGAGCCGGATCTGACGCTCTTCACGGCCTGACGATCGCCTTCAGGTAGCCGTCGGGCGGCTCGGCGAAGAAGCCCGGCAGCTGCTCGAGCGAGATCTCGTGCGTGAGCAGCCTCTCCCATGGGTACGCGCCGCTCGCGAGGAACGCGAGCGCGGCGCGAACGGTCTGCGGTGTGTGGTGGAACGCCCCGCGCACCGACAGCTCGTCGTAGTGCAGTCGCTGCGCGTCGAGCTCGACGTCGCCCTGCACGCCGCTGAAGAGGATCACGGTGCCGCCGCGGCGGACCGCGGCCACCGCGTCGTGCCAGCCCTTCGGCTTCCCGGTCGCCTCGATCACGACGTCGGCGTCCTGCGCCTCGCCCGGCGTCGCCCCGAACTCCGCGGCGAGCGCGCGCCGCTCGGCGGTGCCGCCCGCGACGACGACCGTCGCGCCCGCGTCCTTCAGGCACGCGCAGAGCAGGAGGCCCATCGGGCCGGGGCCGAGCACGGCGACCGACTGCCCAGCCTCGATCCCCGCCGTCGCGTGCAGCGCGCACGCGAGCGGCTCGATGAGCGCCGCAACCTCGGACGCGACCGTGCGCGGAACGGGGTGGAGGTTGACGCGCGCGATCCGCGCCGGCACGACGAGCAGCTCGGCATACGCGCCGTTCAGGAGCGGCAGCAGGTTCTCGCACAGCGTCTGCCGGCCGCGCACGCATTGCGCGCACGTGCCGCACGGCGCCGAGTTCGCCGCGACGACGCGCCTGCCCGTCGCGACGTCGAAGCCGCAGAACTCGTGGCCGAACGGCGACGGCAGCTCGGAGAGGAGCAGCGGATGGCCACGGCGGTACGTCTTCAGGTCGGTGCCGTCGGTGAGCGCGAGCTCGATCTGCACGAGGACGTCGCCGCGCCCCGGCTGCGGGTCGGGGACGTCCTCGATGCGCAGGTCGCCCGGGCCGTAGTAACGCGCAGCTCTCACGGCGTGAACACGACCTTGAGTGTGCGCCGGCTCGTGAAGAGCTCGAGGCCTTCGGCGAACCGCTCGAGCGGCAGCACGACCGGCTCCGGCACGTCGAGCTCGGGCAGAAGCGCGGCGGCGGCGCGCATCGCGGCCGGTGTCGCCGAGCGCGACCCGACGACGGTGAGCTCCCGCCGGTAGACGAGGTCGGCGGGCAGGTCACCCGCGTCGGCGAAGACGAGCACTGTCCCGCCCGGCGCAACCGAGTCAAGCGCCTGCGCACCGGCGCCGCGTGCGCAGACGACAGCAGCATCGACCGGCCCATCCGGCGCGCGCCCCGCGCGCTCCGGATCGGCGTCGACCGCGAAGACGTCGTCGCCGCGCCGCTCGAGCACCGCTGCGAACAAGCGCCCGACGAAACCGTTGCCGACGACGAGCACGCGACCCCGCGGCACGCGCTCTGCACCGCGCAGCACGCAGGCGAGCGGCTCGACCATCGTCGCGCGCGCGTCGTCGAGCGCCTCAGGCAGCTCGACGCCGCCCGACACGCTTACGCGTTCCGCAAAACCCCCGGGAATGATCGTCGGCCCCGCGAACTCCGCGCACGTCGACTCGTGACCCGCGCGGCATCGCGCGCACCCGCCGCAGGGCCGGTGATGGTCGAGCGCGAGCCGACGTCCGCCGGCGCGCACGACGACCTCGTGGCCGAGCA
>JBGPLW010000249.1:0-4504 GCA_041486645.1 Gaiellaceae bacterium
AGGACGACGGCACGGCCGCCGGTCTCGACGACGCCGCGCAGCTCGTCGAACAAGCTCATCCGCGCCTGCTCACTCGAGCGGTTCGACGAAGACGTCGATCTCGCCGCCGCAGTGGAGGCCGATCTCGAGCGCCATGTCGTCGGTGATGCCGTAGGTCAGGAGCCGCGGCGCCGCGCCGCCGAGCACTTCCTGCGCGGCGAGCACGACGTCGCTCTCGACGCATCCGCCCGAGACGGAGCCGGCGAGCTCGCCGCTCTCGCTCACGACGAGCTTCGAGCCGACGGGCCGCGGCGACGAGCGGCGGGTGGCGACGACGGTGGCGACGGCGACCTTCTCGCCCCGAGCGCGCCACCGGTCGATGTCGGGCAAGAGCTCTTTCATGGTGCACACGCTACCGGTGCGAGACACGTCCGGACGAGCCCTGCCGAACCGTGCACGGGGACAGGCATGGGTAACGAAACTGTCAAGACTCGCCGAACCTTCCGCTCAACCAAGCCGATCCTCGCGAGAAGCCCCCACCTGCGGACCCTACCCGGTGACAGTCACAGCTACGAATTGTCAGCGGCCGAGGTACGCCTTCCTCAGGCCCTCGTCCTCACGCAGCTCCGCGGCCTTGCCCTCGAGGACCATGCGGCCGGTGGAGAGGACGTAGCCGCGGTCGGCGATCGAGAGGGAGACGTTGGCGTTCTGCTCGACCACGAGCAGGGCAACGCCGGACTCGTGCACCTGCTTGATGATCTCGAACGAGCGCTCGACGAGGATCGGCGCGAGGCCCATCGACGGCTCGTCCATCAGCAGGAGCTTCGGCTTCGACATCAGCGCACGGCCCATCGCGACCATCTGCTGCTCGCCGCCCGAGAGCGTCCCGGCCAGCTGCGCGCGCCGCTCGTAGAGAAGCGGGAAGAGCTCGTAGACGCGGTCGAAGTCTTCCTTCACGCCGCCGCCGTGAAGGTACGCCCCCATCTGCAGGTTCTCGAGGACGGTCATCGGCGCGAAGAGGCGACGGTTCTCGGGGACGATCGCCATCCCCTGCCGGATCCGGTAGCTCGTCGACCGTTTCGTCACGTCCTCCCCCGCGAACCGCACCGTGCCGCGGCGCGGCTGCACGATCCCGAGAATCGTCTTCAACGTCGTCGACTTCCCCGACGCATTGCCACCGAGCAGGCAGACGAGCTCCCCCGCCCGTACTTGCAGCGTCAAGGCCTGCAGGATGTGGATCGAGCCGTAGTACGTGTCGACGGCGTCGAGCGTGAGGAGCGGCGCGGTCTCGTTCATTTCGTCTTCGTCGCGCTTGCGCCGAGATACGCCTCGACGACGCGCGGGTCGGTGGCGACATGCTCGAAGGTTCCCTCGGAGATCTTCACGCCGTGGTCGAGCGCGATCACGCGGTCGGAGATCCCTTCGACGACGTGCATGTCGTGCTCGATCACGAGGATCGTGTAGCCGCCCTTGTCGCGCAGCTGGCCGATCAGCTCCGTGATCTCGTGCGTCTCGACCGGATTCATGCCCGCCGCCGGCTCGTCGAGCAGCAGCAGCCGCGCGTTCGTCGCCGTGGCGCGCGCGATCTCGAGGCGCCGCCGGTTCGCGTAGGAGAGCGAGTACGCAGGCTGGTCCCAGCGATAGCCCATCAGCCGCTCGCCGAAGAACGCGAGACGCTCCTCTGCAAGCTTCTCGATCTCCTGCTCTTCGCGCCGCATGCCCGGCGTGCGCAGGATGGAGCGGAAGATGCCGGCCTTCGTGTGCGACCACGCGGCCGCCATCACGTTCTCCTTGACCGTCATGTTCAGGAAGAGCCGAAGCGTCTGGAACGTGCGCGCGATCCCGCGCGAGGTGATCTCGTGCGGCTCGAGGCCGAGGAGCGTCTGCCCTTCGAAGCGGATGTCGCCCTCGTCCGGCTGGTAGACGCCCGTGACGAGGTTGAAGAGCGTCGTCTTGCCGGCGCCGTTCGGGCCGATGACGCTGACGATCTCCCCCGCGTCGACGTAGATGTCGAGTTCCTCGATGCACCGGAGTCCGCCGAAGCTCTTCGAGACCTGGTCGAGCTCGAGCATTCGCGTCATCAGAGGATCTCCACGCGCGAGGTGCCGAGCAGCCCTTGCGGGCGCGCGTTCATGAGCACGATCAGGATCACGCCGATCAGGATCAGCCGCGTGATGCTCGGTTCGACCACGAGCCGGTTCTCCCACACGAACGACGCGAGATACAGCGTCGGAATCAGGGCGAGCAACCGCTTCCAGCCCTCGAGCAGCGTCAGCAGAAGAATGGCGAAGACGAGGGCGACGAACGCGAGGTTGCCGATGAAGCGCGGATTCGACGGATGGAGCTCCCAGCCGTTCAGCCCGTCACCGAACCAGCCGCTGACCGACGCCGACCCTTCGACGCCGCGCGGCCACGCCGACGAGACGATCGCGTGTGCCGCATAGCCGAGTCCCACCGTTCCGGCCATCAGCACGGCGAGCCGCTCCCAGGGCCGGATCTTCGCGAGCAGCGTCGCGGCAAGGACGACGTAGAAGATCCACGTCGCATGGCCCGGGGTGCGCAGCACCTCGAGCGAGACGTTGACGACGAGTGCGCCGAGAATGATCCCGCCGATGCTCCCCGCGCCGCCGAGGATGAGGATCGCGTAGACGATGATGAGCGTCGGCACGTCGAAGTCTGCGGAGAAGACCGCCGTGCTGAGGCCGGCGAAGATCGTGCCGGTGAGACCGGCGATGCCGGCGCTGCACGCGAATGCGATGAGCTTCAACCGCTTCACCGGGATGCCCATCAGCTCCGCCGCCAAGGGATCCTCGCGCAGCGACTTCCACGCGCGTCCGGTGCGCGAGAGATCGACGAGATAGACGCACGCGAGAATGAGCAAAAACACGACGAGCGCGACGTAGTAGTAGCCGCGCACCGAACCGATGTGCAGCCCGCCGAGGTTGTAGTTGTCGACGTCGGGAATGCCGTTCGGGCCACCGGTGAGGTCGTACTGGCGCGTCAGCCCGAGGAACGAGATGCGGTTCCCGTTCTGGTAGACGGTGACGAAGAGCTGCCCGAAGAAGAGCGTCACGATTGCGAGGTAGTCGCCCAGGAGGCGCCGCGACGGCAGCGCGACGAGGAAGCCGAGGATCGCCGTCGCGACGACGACGACCGGAATGATCGCGAGCGTGTCCCAGTGCAGCCCGAACTTCGGTGACGCGAGCATCGCGTAGCCGTAAGCGCCGAACCCATAGAAGGCGACGTAGCCGAGGTCGAGGAGGCCGGCGTAGCCGACGACGATGTTCAACCCGAGCGCCAGCAGCATGTAGAGCAACGTGTCGAAGCCGACGCGGACGATGTAGTCGTTCGCGGTGAAGAGCGGTAGAAGCGCCGCCGCGATGCCGAAGCCCGCGTAGAACGCGGGGCGCGGCACCCGCTCGAGCTCGGCGCGGACACGACCGAGAAGGCCTTCGCCGCGCTCGCGGCGCCCCTCGTGCGACGCCACCCACTCGTCGACGCCGATGCGCGGCGTGCCCTGCGCCTCGTCGGGCCGCGCCGGCACCGGATCGATGTCCTTGCCGCCGTCCATCAGACTTTTTGCACCGCCGCGCGACCGAGGAGCCCGCTGGGGCGGACGAGCATGACGGCGATCAAGATTGCGAAGACGATCGCCTGCTGGAACGTCGACGAGATGTAGCCGGTCGCGAACGACTCGGCGAGCCCGATGAGAAGCCCGCCGAGCACGGAGCCTGGGAGGTTGCCGATGCCGCCGACGACCGCGGCGGTGAACGCAAAGAGGCCGGCCTGGAAGCCCATGTACGGCCACACCTGCTGATAGGCGATGCCGTTGAAGACGCCGGCCGCGCCCGCGAGCGCCGAGCCGATGAAGAACGTCACGACGATCACGCGGTCGACGTCGATCCCCATCATCGCCGCCGCCTCGCGGTCGAATGCGGTCGCGCGCATCGCCTTTCCTGACTGTGTGCGCTGGACGAAGAGCGTGAGCGCGATCATCAGCACGATCGCGCCGACGACGACGATGATCTGCGCGTAGCTCACGAGAACCTTCGCCGGCAGCGTGAAGCCGTGGAGGCCGATCGGGCTGTTCTTCCAGCTGAAGGTGTCATAGCTCTGGAACTGCGCGCCGAGCACGAGCTGGGCGCCGTTCTCGAGAAAGAAGGAGACGCCGAGCGCCGTGATGAGCGGCGCGATGCGAGGCGCGTTTCGCAACCGCCGGTACGCAAAGCGCTCGACCATCACGCCGACGAGGCCGCCCCCGAGCATCGCGCACAGAAACATGAGCGTCAGCAGCAGCACGACGTTGATGTGGAGATGAGCAGGGCCGCCGAACACGGTGATCAACCCGTAGCCGATGAACGAGCCGATCATGTAGATGTCGCCGTGCGCGAAGTTCAGCAGCTTCAGGATCCCGTAGACCATCGAGAACCCGAGGGCGATGAGCGCGTACACGCTGCCGTGGGTGATGCCCGCGACCAGCTCGGTGACGAAGAGGTTCCAGTTCATCCGCGGCGCGCTGTAACGG
>JBGPLW010000250.1:0-4498 GCA_041486645.1 Gaiellaceae bacterium
CGTCGCGGAGAACGGGGCGTATGCCGGGATGAACGGAACGTATCTCTGCCCACCCGACTATCCCGCGTGCGCGGGCAAGGTGAACTCGTATGACTACGCCGTGTACAACAGCAACCTGCGTCGCTGGATGAACCGTCCGGCGCTCGTCGGGCAGAACAGCCTGCTGACGTTCAACGGGAGCGCGACCGGCGTGTACCGGCGCAGCTTCGTCTACGGACAGAGCGCGTCGCTGATGAGCGCGCCGATCACCGCGGGCATCACGATGTTCCCGCTGCTCCTGCAGAACGGCGCGGTCATCGACTCGGAATTCGAGCAGACGGCCGTCCAGATGACACGTGGGACGAAGGGGTCCATCGGCGTCGACGGCACGTACGTCTATCTCGCGATCGTGACGAACGCGACGGTGACGGAGTCCGCCTACGCAATGCAGGCACTCGGCGCGAAGGACGCCCTCAATCTCGACGGCGGCGGAACGTCGGCGATGTACATCGCCGGCTCGTACAAGGTCGGGCCGGGCAGACTGCTGCCCAACGCGATCGTCCTGACGAAGCCCTAGCCGCTCTCGGCAGCGGCCTTCTTCGCGAGGCTATCGACGATGCCGCCGGCGTTCGTGATCGCTCCCGCGGCCAGCAGCGCAGCGGCGATCAGCATCGCAAGATGAAAGGCGTCCGTCGAGGCCTCACGCTCGCCCGCGATGCGCGCCACATCGTCTGGCGATGGCGACGCGGGGCGCTCGACGTTGAGCGGCGAGATCGTGCGCCGCGTGTAGGGATCGTTCACGTCGACGCTCGGCACTCGTGTCTGCAGTCCGGCGTAGAAGCTCGCCGTGATGGCTACGAAGATCAGAGCGCCCGCGAGCTGCGGCCCGACGCGCGAGATCGCGTTGTTCACGGCGGATGCCACGCCGGCGTTCCGCACCGGGACGCTGGTCATGAGCGCGGTCGTGAGCGGCGCCACCATCATTGCCAGTCCGAGTCCGAACAAGAGGCTGCCCGGCAGCAGGTCGACGACGTACCCGAGCGGCGGGATGTACCTAGTGGGATCGTCGAAGGCGAACATCCACGGCGCGGTCGTCGCGGGGATCCGTGCGTACCAGAGCACGCCGAGGCACATCAGCGCCGGGCCGAGCGCCATGAAGCGACGTGGACCGTATCGGCCGGCGAGCGCGCCGAAGCGCGAGCTGAGGAAGACCAGGAACAGGCCCGACGGGATGAAGGCGAGTCCCGCGGCCCCGGCGGTGTACCCGACGGTCCCCTGCAAGAACAGCGTCAGGAAGTATCCGATCACGTACAGCGCGCCGTAGATCAAGAAGGTCGAGAGGTTGGTCACCGTGAAGTTCCGCGAGCCGAAGAGCGTGGGCGGGATCAGCGGGTCAGGGCGCATCGTCATCAGGAACGGGAGCGCGATCGTCGCGAGCACGCCGACGACCAGCACGGCGATGCCGACCGGATCCTGCCACTCACGCTGCTGGCTGTAGATGGTGCCGAACGACAGCCCGCCGACCGCCAGCGCGACCACGGCGGCGCCAAGCCAGTCGAACGATCGGGTCGCGCTCTCGTCCCGGCTCTCGCGCACGAAGGTGAGCGCCGCCCACAAAGCCACGACGCAGAGCGGCACGTTCATCAGGAATGCGACGCGCCAGGACAGCGTGTCGACGAGCACGCCGCCGATGAACGGTCCGAGGATCGTCGTCGCCGCCGACGCGCCGGCCCAGAGCCCGAAGGCTCGACCCTGCGCCTCGCCCGTGAACGTCGCGGTCAGGAGCGCGAGCGATCCTGGAACCAGCAGAGCACCCGCCGCGCCCTGAAGGATGCGGAACGCGATCAGAAGCTCCATCGATGGCGCGACGCCGCAGAGCAGGCTCGTCGCGAGGAAGCCCGCGAGGCCGACGGCGAACATCCGCCTGCGGCCGAAGTAGTCGGTGAGCGCGCCGGCGAGCACGAGCAACGCCGACAGCGTCAGCAGGTACGCGTTGTAGACGTACGACTGTCCCTCGAGGACGCCGAACAGCGACGAGGGCAGGTCGCGGCCGATGCGCGGCAGCGCGACGTTCACGACGGTGGAATCGAGGAACACGATCCCCGACGCGAGGATCGCGGCGAATAGCGTCCAGCGCTGCGCGCGACTCATGCGAGCTCCCCGGCCTCAACGGCGACCGCGAGGCGGTTCGCGAGCGGCGCGAGCGGGCAGACCCACTGCGGGTCGTATGTGCACGAGGGGTGGTACGCGAAGTTGAAGTCGAGGACGAGCGCGTCGCCGCTCGAGCCGAGATCCGCGCCCTTCGCCGTGTCGAGGAGATAGCGGCCACCGCCGTAGGTCGTCTTGCCGGAGGTCGCGTCGCGAAAGGGGAGGAACACGCCTCCGCTGTACTCGTCGAGCCAGAGCACTTCAAGCGTGCCGATCGGCAGATCCACGGCGCCGAAGCGCACGAAGGGGATGACGCCGCCCGTGCTGGTGTCGACGTCGCAACGCTCGTGCGGCAACGGCCGCACCGTCGCGGTGAACGCGAGGGCTGGGTCGTAGACGTGGTAAGAAAGGCCGCGGAAGGCCGCGCGCTCCGAGGTCGGCAGTGCGGATTGTGGATGCGAGCGGAAGAGCGCGTCGCGCCCGTCGCGCCATCTGCGGTGTGCCGCGCGCGGATCGCGTTCGCGGAGCGAGCGCACCTCGGCGTAGAGCGAGCTCATGCGGCGGCGATAGTCGAGAAGCTCGAGGAGCGCGTCAGTCACCTGCTATGCGGTCTTCGTCGGCGGCGTTGCGAGCGCGTACGCGATGGCCTCTTCCGTCTTCAGCGCGAGGCCGCGCTCGAGCGCCGGTCTGCGCTCGGGCGGGACGTCCTCCGCGAGCAGGCGACCCTCGGTGGTCCCCCAGAGCGAGGCCAGGCCGACACCGGTGCGCTTGGACATCGCGGTCCAAGCTCCCACGAGCGTGTCCTGGCGCTCCGTTTGGCCGCGCGCACGCGCGAGCTCCGAGAAGTTGCTGAGGAGCAAGACCATCCCGCTCGAGTCCCCTGCGTCGACGAACATCTGGATCGCCTCGCGCCAATCGCGCTCCGCGTCGTCGAGCGCGCCGAGATGCAGCGCGGAGAGGCCCGTCGAGTGGAGATCCCAAGCGATGTCAAAGCGATTCCCGAGCGCGCGATGCTGCTCCAGCGCCTCCTGCGCGAGCTTCTGGCCTTGCAGGTAATCCTCACGTGTCCTCTCCTGACCTTCTCCGTACAAAGCGCCGAGCGCCCACGCGGCGCGCCCGATGGCCGCGCGGTCCCGGATCTTGCGGAAGATCGTCAGCGCCTCTTCGAGCAGGCTCTGGCCCTTCGGGTGCTCGCCCCGAGTGAGCAGATAGACGAAGGAGAGGTTGTAAGCGGCCTTCGCTCGCTCGGCCTCGTCGCCGAGAGCGCCTGCGCGTTCGTAGGCCTCGCGGTAGTAGAGCTCGGTCGCGCCGATGTCGCCCATCCAGTAGGTGAGCCCACCCGCTGCCTCTAGCGCGCGGAGGCGCGTGCGCGGCTCAGCGGGCGGAAGCGCGAGGATGCGCTCGGCCCAGGTCAGGCCCTCGCGCAGGTACCCGCGCACCTGCCAGAAGCGCCACAGCGCGAACACGAGCCGCGTCGCATCGTCGACGCGCTCGTCCGAGATCGCACACTCGAGAGCGGCGCGCATGTTGTCGTGCTCGAGCTCGAGCAGGTCGAGCCAGCGTCGCTGTTCGTTGCCTTGGACCTCGGGCGCCGCGCGCTCGGCGAGGGCGAGATATGCCGCGAAGTGACGACGCCGGATCTCCTGCGCCTCGTCGCTCGCCCCGAGCCGCTCCATAGCGAAGTCGCGGATCGTCACGAGCATCCGGAAGCGGGGTTCGCCGGATGCCTCGAGCTGCCGGATAAGGCTGTTGTCGAGCAGCTCGGACGTGCGGTCCAGCACGTCGCCGCCGATCTCGCTCGCGGGCCCACACACGGACTCGACCTGTTCGAGCATGGCGCCCGCAACGAATACGCCGCTGCGCGCGAATAGCCGCCGCAGACCGTCGTCGAGGAGGTCGTAGCTCCAGGCGATGGCCCCGCGCAGCGTGCGTTGACGGTCAGTGCGATCCGGCGACGAGCTCGCGAGGAGGTCGAGCCCCTGCTTGAGGCGCGGCAGCATCGCCTGCGGCGCGAGCAGCTTCACGCGCGCGGCGGCGAGCTCGATCGCGAGCGGCAGACCATCGAGCCGGAAGCAGATCTCCGCGACGGCCGCGGCGTTCTCCGCCGTCACCATGAAGTCGGGCTTGACCGCGCGCGCGCGCTCGATGAAGAGCTTCACCGCGTCCGACTGCGCGAGCACATCGAGCGACGGGAGGCGCTCCAGATCCGGGAGCTCGAGCGGGGGCACCGGGAATTCCTGTTCGCCGGAGATCCGCAGCGGCGCGCGGCTCGACGTGATGACCTTCAGGTCCGGCCCGCTCTCGAGGAGTGCCGATATCGTGGGCGCGGCGTGCAGGATCTGCTCGAAGTTGTCGAGCACGAGCAGCATCC
>JBGPLW010000251.1:0-4496 GCA_041486645.1 Gaiellaceae bacterium
AGGCGCTGGATCGCGTAGAGCACGCCCGAGAAGACGACGCTGAAGATCAGCACCGTCTTGCCATAGCTCTTCCAGTCTTGCTCCTTCTTCGTGTCTGCACGCACGAGCCGGTAGAAGCCGCGCTCGCTGCTTCCCAGCCAACCGAACGCGCCCCGGGCGAGGAAGCCGTCACCGTAGACGCGGGCCATGTAGAGACCCAGCGGATAGCCGAGCGCGATCAGGACGACGACGTAGACCAGGGTCTGGGCGATTCCCTGGGCGCTCATCTAGATGGTTGATCGGTGATTGCCGTCGTCGCGGGGAGGG
This sequence comes from Gaiellaceae bacterium, assembly GCA_041486645.1. Lineage (GTDB taxonomy): Bacteria > Actinomycetota > Thermoleophilia > Gaiellales > Gaiellaceae > Palsa-739. The sequence continues at coordinate 307 of JBGPLW010000251.1, forward strand.
TCTGAACCAAGCAGTGCGGTCGACGCGACCGGTGCCAAGGCTGGTGGCCTTGGTGCCGGGCGTGGCGGGCGCAATGCGCAGCGTTCAGACCCCCAGCCGCGGCGGCGTTGAATTGCCGATCAACCATCTAAAGCCGCTCCCCGCGGAACAGCGCGTAGACGAGATAGACGAGCACCGCGAGCGACACGGCGAGGCCGAATGCGTCGCCGGCACTCATCAGACGCGGTCCAGCACGTAGAGCACAGCGAACACGCACGCGAAGCAGGCGACTCCGATGGCTATCGCTGCAAGGTCGAACATGCCGTCAACGTACGACCGCTCCCGTCAACGGCAGCTGAAGGTTCCCGGTGCCGCTCTTAAGGTCGTCTTAAAGAAGCTGCGCGTCCGGGTCGACGAGGCGATAGCCGGCTCCGGGCTCGGTCAGGAGGTAGCGCGGACTCGACGGATCGGGCTCGATCTTCTTGCGCAGGTGCGAGACGTAGACGTGGAGATAGTGCGCCTCGACCTGGTAGGACGGCCCCCACACCTCGCTCAGCAGCGCTCGGTGCGTGAGGAGCTTGCCGCGATGCTGCGCGAGCACCCGCAGGAGGTCGAACTCGTGCGGGCTGAGCTTCACGCGCTCACCCCGAATCGTCACCGCGCGTCCCGGAACGTCGATCCGGAGCTCTCCGACCTCGACGATCTGGTCGGAGTGATCCGCGCCGCGCCGGCGCAGCACGGCTCGCAGACGTGCAAGCAGCTCGTCGACACTGAACGGCTTGGTGACGTAGTCGTCGGCGCCGGCGTCGAGCGCTGCGATCTTCTGGCGCTCCTCACCCACGGCGGAGAGCACGATCACCGGGGCGTCGGTCCACGCACGAAGCTCGCGGCAGACATCCGTGCCGTTTCCATCCGGGAGGACCAGATCGAGGATGACGGCCTCGGGCGGGTGTGCCGCAGCCGCAGTGAGAGCTTCACTCGCGGTGGCAGCCGAGTCGACGGTGTAGCCCGCGCCGCGCAACGTCGCCCGCAGCGCGCGCAGGATCTGCGGCTCGTCGTCGACGACCAGAACGCGCTGCCCTCTCACGCCTGTAGCTCCGCGGGTACCTCGACGACCGGGAGCGCGAGCGCGAAGGTCGCCCCTTGCCCCGGCCTCGACTCCGCCCACACCCGGCCCCCGTTGGCTGCGGCGAAGCCACGCGCGATCGCGAGACCCAGCCCGGCCCCAGAGCGCGTGTCGCCGCTACGACGGTAGAACGGCTCGAAGACACGCTCGAGGTCGGCCTCCGGGAGGCCGGGCCCCTGGTCGACGACGCGCACGATCGCTTCCTTCCGCGTCGCGGTGATGCGCACGACGACGTGGCTCTCTTCGAGCGAATACTTGAGGGCGTTCTCGATCAGGTTGGCGAGCACCCGCTGGATCTGCACGGCGTCGACGTCGACGAGCGGCGCCTCGCCGACGATCTCGACGCGGTCGCGCGCGCCGAGTGCTGTGACCGACTCCCGGACGAGGTCGTCGAGAGACCACACGTCCTGCTCCGGCGCGGCGCCGCCGGCCTCGAGGCGGGAGAGGTCGAGCAAGTCGCCGACGAGCCGCTGCAGCCGCTCGGAGTCGACTTCGATGGTCTCCAGCAGCTCGGCCCGGTCCTCGTCGCTCAGCTGGAGCGACGAGTTGCGAAGCGCGCCGACCGCCGTGCGGACGCCGGTGAGCGGCGAGCGCAGGTCGTGTGAGACCGCTCGCAGCAACGCGGTCTTCACGAGATCGCTCCGCCGCAACGCCTCCGCCTCGAGCGCCTCGCGCTCGAGGCGGTCACGATCGACAGCGACGGCGAGCAGTGCGGCGAGCGCGGGCAGGAAACGGTGGCGCACTGCGACGTTCGCGTCTGACCCGTCCGGTGTGTACAGCGTGCCGACCGCCCGGTCGTCCACCTCGAGGGGGAGCGGTGCGCAGCCCGGCGGCGGGCGCCGGCTGCTGCCGAGCTCGATCTGAGCCGAGGGCACTCCGAGCACCTCGGCCGTACGGAAGCCGATCTCGCCGAGCTCCTCGTCCACGTCGCGGCCGCGCAAGAGCTCGGTGGCGAGCTCTGCGAGGAGCGCCGACTCGCGCTCGCGCTGCTCGGCAGCTGCCGCGCGGCGGCGTGCGCGCGCGGCGAGCTCACTGACAACGACGGCGGTCGCGAGATACACCGCGAGCGCGAACCAGTTCTCGCTGTCTGCGAGCGTGAACGTGTGGACGGGAGGAAGGTGGAACCAGTTGAACGCGAGCATGCTCGCGACCGACACGACGAGCGCCAGGGCGAGCCCGTAGAAGACCGCGATCGGAAGAACCGCGAAGACGTAGAGCACGCCGAGGCTCAGCACCGGCACGTAGGGCTTCAGGAGCTCGATCGCCGCGGTGACGACCGCGACCGCGAGAGTGCTTGCGGCAAGGCCGCTCGCCAGTCTTCTCATGCGACTCACGGTACGGCCGGCCGCCTCAAGCGCGGCTCAAAGTTGAGCGGTTGGGCAAGCGGTGCCTGGCACCGCTTGCGCGGAGCCAGGCACCAGCCGGTCGTTAGCCGTGGATCGAGATGATGAGCGGAATGATCAGGATCGCGACGATGTTCGCGATCTTGATCATCGGGTTGATCGCGGGGCCGGCGGTGTCCTTGTAAGGATCGCCGACGGTGTCTCCCGTGATCGAGGCGTGGTGCGCCTCGGATCCCTTGCCCCCGTGCGCGCCGTCCTCGATCGACTTCTTCGCGTTGTCCCACGCGCCGCCGCCTGCGGTCATCGCAATCGCGAGGAAGAGGCCGGTCACGATCGTGCCGATGAGGAGGCCGCCGAGCATGCGCGGGTTGATGATCCCGACGATGATCGGGAAGCCGATCGGTACGAGCGCGGGCAGCAGCATGCTGCGGAGCGCCGACTTCGTGACGATGTCGATCGCGCGCCCGTACTCCGGGCGCGTCGTCCCCTCCATGATCCCCGGGTTCTCCCGGAACTGGCGGCGCACTTCCTGCACGACCTCGCCGCCCACGCGGCCGACCGCCTGCATGGCGAGCGATGCGAACAGGAACGGCATGAGGCCGCCGATCAGCAGGCCGGCGATCACCCACGCGTCGGAGAGCTCGAAGCGGAGCGTGTGCAGGCTGCCGTGGCCGATGCCCTGCTCGTGGATGCCGTCCGCGTACGAGCCGAAAAGGACGAGCGCGGCGAGCGCGGCCGAACCGATCGCATAGCCCTTCGTGACGGCCTTCGTCGTGTTGCCGACCGCGTCGAGCGGGTCGGTGATCGCGCGCACCTCGGGGGGCAGATCCGCCATCTCGGCGATGCCGCCCGCGTTGTCCGTGACGGGACCGTACGCGTCGAGCGCGACGATCAGGCCGGTCATCGAGAGCTGCGCCATGACGGCGACGCCGATGCCGTAGAGGCCTGCGACGTGATTGGCGACGAGGATGCCTGTCGCGATGACGAGCACGGGCAGCGCGGTGGCCTGCATGCCGATTGCGAGGCCTTCGATGATGTTCGTCGCGTGGCCCGTCTCCGACGCCTTGGCAATCGCCTTCACGGGATTCCAGCGCGTGCCGGTGTAGTACTCCGTGATGCCGACGAGCAGGAACGTGACGACGAGCCCGACGAGCGCGGAGACGTACAGATGCCAGAAGCTGAACCTGCCCGACGTGTCGAACGCCTTGGTAATCGGGATGAACCCGATCGCGCTCAAGACTGTCGCGACGAGCACGGCGCGGTAGAGCGCGTTCATCACGTTGCCGTTTTCACGCACACGCGCGAAGAACGAGCCGATGATCGACGTGAGAATCGAGAGGCCGCCGATCGCGAGCGGATAGAGCCAGAGGTGCGTGCCGGTGTTCGCAGCGCCGCCGGTGATGCCGAGGAGCATCACGGCGACGGCGGTGACGGCATACGTCTCGAACAGGTCCGCCGCCATGCCCGCGCAGTCACCGACGTTGTCGCCGACGTTGTCGGCGATCACGGCCGGATTGCGCGGATCGTCCTCGGGGATGCCGGCCTCGAGCTTGCCGACGAGGTCGGCACCGACGTCGGCGGCCTTCGTGAAGATGCCGCCGCCGAGGCGCGCGAAGACGGAGATGAGCGACCCGCCGAAGGCAAGGCCGAGCAGGTCCTTGATCGCCGAGTGCGGCGTGTGGCCGAGCCAGTCGGTGAGCGCCCAGTAGTAGCCCGCGACGCCGAGCAGGCCGAGGCCGACC
>JBGPLW010000252.1:0-4474 GCA_041486645.1 Gaiellaceae bacterium
CCTGCTTTCAAGCAGGTTGCAGTCGTTGGCTTTGGTCGCGGCGGTGCAAACGACTGCAACCAGGCTGAAGCCTGGTTGCGGGAGGCGTCGTGAGCCTCCGCGACGACCTCGAACGCGAGGCCGCAGCCGCCGCTGCGGCCGTGCCGCTCCTCACCGACGACGCGGTCACGCACGCGCTCGAGCACGCGGCGGCACGTGTCGCCGAGCGCCGCGACGCGATCGCCGCGGCCAACGCCGCCGACGTCGACGCGGCAGCCGGGCTCGACGCCGGGTCGCTCGATCGCCTCCGGCTCGACCCGGCGCGCATCGACGCGCTCGCCGACCAGCTCGCGCAGCTCGCGGCGCTGCCGCCGCTCGAGCGCGACGAGAGCGGGTGGGAGCTCGACAACGGGCTCCACGTGTCGGTGCGGCGGATCCCGATCGGCGCCGTCGGCGCGAACTTCGAGGCACGGCCGAACGTCGCGATCGACGTTGCCTGCCAGCTGCTGAAGTCCCTGAACGCCGCGGTGCTCCGCACCGGCGGCGCGGCGCTCCGAACCGTCACCGTGCTCGTCGACGAGATCCTCCGGCCTGCGCTCGAAGAGGCAGAGCTGCCGCCCGCGGCCGTCGGGCTCGCCCGGTCGGCCGACCGGGAAGGAGCGCGGATCCTCGTCTCGCTACCGCACGTCCTGCCGCTCGTGATCCTGCGCGGCAGCGGCGAGACGACGGCGGCGCTCGCCCGGGAGGCGGCGACCCACGGAGTGCGGACGCTCGCCCACGCCGAGGGTGGCGGTGTCCTCTATATAGGGGCGGCCGCCGATCCCGCGAAGGCCCGCGCCCTGATCGAGGCGAGCCTCGACCGGCTCGGCGTCTGCAACCGCCTCAATCTCCTGCTCGTCGACCGGCAGGCCGAGGTGGAGTTCGCCGACGTCCTCGAGCGCCTGGAGATCGAGGTTCGGGAGCCCGACCGGCTCGGCCACGAGTGGGCGAACGACGCCGAGCGCATCGCCTCCGTCACGGTGCGCACCGTCGAATCGCTCGACGCGGCGGTCGCGCTCGCGAATGGCGAGACGAGCGGCCTCGCCGCCGCGATCGTCACCGAGGACGAGGCCGCGGCACGGCGCTTCCTCGACACGTATCGGGGCACCGCGGCGTTCTGGAACGCGACGACACGATTCACCGACGGCTTCGCGCTCACCGGCTCGCCGGAGACCGGCATCAACGTCGACCGTGTCCCGGGCCCGCGCGGACCGGTGACGTACCGCGATCTCTATCTCCGGCAGTACCGCGTCGTCGGCGACGGAACGCAGTCGCGGTGAAGCGCCCGCTCGTCGTCAAGCTCGGCTCGAGCCTCGTCGTCGACGAGCGCGGCCGTCCGCGGCGCACGCTGCTTCGCGACCGCGCGGCCGAGATCGCGTCGATCGTCGAGGACGGGACGCCGGTGTGCATCGTCTCGTCCGGCGCGATTGCGCTCGGCCTGCAACGGCTGAACCTGCCGCGGCGGCCGACGAGCCTGCCGCGCCTCCAGGCCGCGTCCGCGCTCGGGCAAGCGGCGTTGCAGCGCGCGTGGCAGGACGCGCTCGGCCCGCACGGTCTCGACGCGGCGCAGATCCTGCTGACTAGCGCCGAGATCGCCGAGCGCCGCGCGTACGTGAACGTGCGCAATACGCTCGCTGCGCTCTTTGCACTCGGGAGCGTGCCGGTCGTGAACGAGAACGACGCAACGGCAACCGACGAGATCAGCTTCGGCGACAACGACGCGCTCGCTGCGCAGGTTGCGGTGCTCGTGAATGCGCGACTGCTCGTTCTTCTGACCTCGGTGCCCGGCGTGCTGCGCGAAGGTGTGCTCGTCGAGGACGGTGCGTCCGCGCGCAGCGTCGACTTCGGTCCGGGAAGCGCCGTCGGCCGCGGCGGGATGGAGAGCAAGATCGCCGCCGCCGAGCTCGCCGCGGGCGCCGGCATCCCGACGGTGATCGCGGACGGCGCCGCGCATGGAATCCTCGCCGAGGCGCTCGCGGGCCGCGCGCGCGGGACGCGCTTCGCCGCCGCCGAGCCGGCGTCGGCGTTCAAGCTCTGGCTGCGCCACGGCAAGCGGGTCGCCGGCCGGATCCACGTCGACGCCGGCGCCCGCGCGGCGGTCGTCGACGCGGGGGCGAGCCTCCTCGCCGTCGGCGTGACCGCGGCGGACGGCGGCTTCCGCGCAGGTGACGGCGTCGAGCTCATCGGGCCGGACGGGCACGTATTCGCACGTGGAATCGCTTCCGTCGATGCCGCCGATCTCGACAAAAGGCCTGCAAATGTGGAGGCCGTGCACCGCGACCGCCTCGTCGTCGGCCCCTAACCGGACAATACGCTTTCCAAAATGAAGTAATGGCACGTAGCCTCGGTCGGGATGAGCGCCGCCCCGACGTGGGAGTCCGTCTACGAACGCAACTCCGTCGAGCGGATCAAGCGCGACAAGCCGCCGCTCGGCATCCGAGAGGAGCTGCCTGCACTCATCGCCGCCGGGTACGAGCGCATGCCGGAGGAGGACATCGTCCGCCTCCAGTGGTGGGGCCTCTACCACGACAAGCCGAAGATCGGGACGTTCATGCTGCGCGTGAAGATCCCGAGCGGGATCCTCGAGCCGGCGAAGCTGCGCGCGATCGGCGAGGTCGCCAATCGCTACGGCCGCGGCGACGCCGAGCTCACGACGCGGCAGTGCGTGCAGCTCCACTGGCTCGAGCTCTCGGCGCTGCCCGACGTGTTCGCCCACCTCGAGGCGGCGGGGATCACGAGTGCGGGCGGCTGCGGCGACACGGTGCGGAACATCACCGGCTGCCCGGTGTCGGGTCTCGCCGCCGACGAGCTCTTCGACTCGACGCCGGTCGTCGAGAGCGCGACCGCCGAGTTCTACGGCAACCCCGCGTGGGCCAACCTGCCGCGCAAGCACAAGTACTCGATCGCGAGCTGCGCCGACCGCTGCAACGCACCCGAGATCAACTGCGTCTCGCTCGTCGGCGTGCGGCACGACGGCCGCGAGGGCTACGCCGTCCAGGTGGGCGGCGGTCTCGCATCGGTGCCGCGCATCGCGCGCGATCTCGGCGTGTTCGTGCCGACGAACGAGGCGAACGAGATCCTCGGCGCGGTGACGACGGTGTGGAGTGAAGATCTGAAGTACCGCATGTCGCGGGTGAAGGCGCGCCTCAAGTTCATGGTCGACGACATCGGCGTCGAAGGGATGCTCGAGCGCGTGGAGGCGAAGCTCGGCCGCACGCTCGAGCGCTTCGAGCTGCCGCCCGTCGACGTGCAGCCTTCGGCGCACATCGGCGTGCACGCGCAGAAGCAGGACGGGCTGTCGTACATCGGCGTTCCCGTGCAGCTCGGTCTGACGACGGGCGACCAGTTGATCGCGGTCGCCGATCTCGTCGAGTCCTTCGGCGGCGACATCCGCCTGACGCGGCAGCAGAACCTGATCGTGACGGGCGTCTCCGACGTCGCGGACACCCTTGAGCAGCTCGACGCGCTCGGATTGCCGCTCGAGACGAACGAGATCTGGGCCAACTCGATCGCCTGCACCGGCGAGCCGCACTGCAACTTCTCGGTCGGCGAGACGAAGGACCGCCTGCGCGGTCTCGTCGACCATCTCGAGACGACGTTCGGCGAGCAAGTCGCCGAGCTCCGCCTGCACCTCGACGGCTGCCCGCACGCATGCGCGCAGCACTGGGTCGGCGACCTCGGCTTCCAGGCGACGACCGGCAAGGACTCCGACGGCAACCGGATCTCGGCGTACGACATCTTCACGCGCGGCTCGCTCGGGCCGGTGCCGCAGATCGGCGGCTCGCTCTTCCGGCGCGTGCCGAGCGATCTGCTCGAGGGCGCGGTCGAGGGCCTCGTGCGCGGCTGGCTCAGCCGGCGCGCCGACGGCGAGACGTTCACGGCGTTCCAGCGCCGCCTGTCCGACGACGAGCTCGGCGCCCTCGCGGGCCTCGAGCCGGCGAAAAAGCGAGTGCGAGAGGAGGCCGCTGCAGCATGAGCACCTACGAGCTCTTGGATGAGTTGGAGGCCGGTGAGCTGTCGATCCGCTTCGAGGGCGAAGAGCCGCAGGCGCTCCTCGAGTGGGCGATCGAGGAGTTCAGCCCGCGCCTCGCGATCTCGGCTGCGTTCCAGGCCGACGACGTCGCGCTCATCGACATGGCGTACGCGATCGATCCCGGCGTGCGCATCTTCACCGTCGACACTGGGCGGCTGCCGCGCGAGACGCATGAGCTGATCGACGCGCTCCGCGCGAAGTATCCCGGTCTCAATCTGCACGTGCTCGAGCCCGATACGGCGCAGGTGGCGCGCATGGTGTCGAGGAAGGGCCTCGACCTGATGACGGAGTCGATCGAGAACCGGTTGCTCTGCTGCAACGTGCGCAAGGTGCAGCCGCTGACGAAGCACCTCGACGGCCTCGACGCATGGGTGACCGGGTTGCGTCGCGACCAGTGGGCGACGCGCACGAACATCCGCAAGG
>JBGPLW010000253.1:0-4471 GCA_041486645.1 Gaiellaceae bacterium
ACCGGCTACGCGACCGGCTGAATGCGTTCGCCAGGTCGCACGCGCTCGAGCTCGTCTCGACCGCGTACGGATCGCTTGACGGCCTTCACCTCGCCCGCGGGCCCATCCGCCGGAGCTCGGACCTACCGAGACGGCCGGAGCTCCAGTCGCTTCTGCAACTGCATATGCACGAGCGGGGCTACAGCTACGCACGGCGCGGGTTCATGGCGCTCTCGCTGCCGCTCGGCGAGATCGACATCGACGGCTTCGCCACGCGGGTCGAAGAGTTCTTCGTCTAGGGCTTCCGTCGTCCCGCGCGCCAGGTGTCGGCGCGGATCGCCCAGTGATCGAGAAACGGTGCCTGGCACCTCCGGTGCCAGGCACCGCTCTTCGGGTTAGGGCGTCGTCGGACGCTGGCCTGCGTCCTCTTGCGCCTCGCGCGCCGCGCTTTCACCGGCTTCGTGTGCCGCGTCTTCGTTCGGCTTGAAGACTCCGCCGCCGCCACCGACGTGACCGGCCGCCTCCGCCGCTTCGCGGGCGGCGCTCTCGCCGGCCTCGTGCGTGGGATCTTCGTTCGATCCGGGCGCGGCGGTGGTCGACGTCGACGTCGTTGTCGTCGCCGCCACGCTCGCCTTCGCGTGCTTCTGCTTGTGCTTGCCGTTGGCGCCGAGGGCGACTGCCGAGAGCGCACCGCCGGCCGTGAGCGCGCCGATGGCGCAGACGACGATCACCTTCCCGCGAAATGACTTCATGCGTGTACCTCCTGCTGTTCCAGACGAGCGACCGCCCGTCCACTAGCTCCAGCGTCGCCGCCGCGAATCAGAGAACGCTGGGAAGGTGCTGTGAGGTTCAGCATCGGGCTCTCACGCGATTCACATGTTGTGGTCGGCTTTTCACAGCCGACTCACAGGAAGCGATGCGACGCTGGACGCGATGATCAACGGAACCGAGCGCAGCGGGCGGATTCTCGTCGTCGACGACGAGGCGTCGATCGTCGACGCCGTCGCGACCGCGCTCCGCTACGAAGGCTTCGAGGTCTCCGAAGCACGAACCGGGAAAGAGGCGCTGAGCACTGCCGCGCAGCTCGACCCCGATCTCGTCGTCCTCGACTGGATGCTTCCCGATCTCGAGGGGATCGAGGTCGGGCGCCGCCTGCGCGCACAGGGGTTCAAGACCGCGATCCTCTTTCTCACCGCGAAGGACGCGGTCGAGAACAAGGTCGAAGCGCTTCGAGCAGGCGGGGACGACTACGTCACGAAGCCGTTCAGCCTTGCCGAGGTCGTCGCGCGCGTGCAGGCCATTCTCCGGCGCACCGGCGGCGATCTGCCCGGCGACGTGCTGCGCTTCTCCGATCTCGTGCTCGACGAAGGCCGCCACGAGGTGTTCCGCGGCGAGGCGCAGATCGAATTGACGGCGACGGAGTTCTCGCTCTTGCGCTTCTTCCTGCTCAACCCGCGCCGTGTCCTCTCGAAGGGGCAGATCCTCCAGAACGTCTGGAAGTACGACTTCGGCGGCAACACGAACGTCGTCGAGACCTACGTGAGCTACCTGCGCCGCAAGCTCGACTCCGTCGGGCCGCCGCTGATCAAGACCGTGCGGCAGGCCGGATACATGCTCGAGTCGGATCGCGTGTAGCTTGCTCGCGCGGCTCTCTCTGCGCGCTCGACTGATCCTCGGCGTCATCGCACTCGCAGCCGTGGGGCTCATCGCTGCCGACGTCGCGACGTACTCGTCGTTGAGCTCGTTCCTTATCGGCCGCACCGACAGCTCGCTCGAGCAGGCGCACCTCTCGGCCGAGTCGGCGATTCCCGACGGCTCGCGCGGCGGCTCCCGGCGTCAGGGGCCCCAGGGCGACAACCAGTTCTCCGTCGGCGGCGACTACGTTCAGGTTCGCCGCCTGAACGGAACGATCGTCAAGTCGGTAGCGGCGAATCCCTTCCCGGGCACCGCCGCAGCGCCGAAGCCCCGGCTGCCGAAGACGATCGAGCTGTCGTCGCCGTCGGGCGGCCAGGACAGTGTCCGCTACTTCACCGTGTCCGCCGTGCGCGGCGGCGACCGCTACCGGGTGCGTGCGTCGATCGAGGGCAACGCGCCGGACTACGTGCTCGTCGTCGCGGCTCCGCTGCACGACGTCGACAGCACGCTGCACCGGCTCCTCTGGATCGAGCTGCTCGTGACCGCGCTCGTGCTCGCCGGTATCGCTGCGGTTGGGCTCTGGGTGGTGCGGTTGAGCCTTCGTCCTCTCGACGCGATCGGCGCGACGGCTGCCGCAATCGCGGGCGGCGAGTTGTCGCGTCGCATCGAGCGTGCCGACGACAAGACCGAGGTCGGCCATCTCGGTGCGTCGTTGAACGCGATGCTCGCGCAGATCGAGGCCGCGTTCAAAGCGCGCGAGGCCTCCGAGCAGAAGCTGCGGCGGTTCGTCGCCGACGCGTCGCACGAGCTGAGGACGCCGCTCGCGGCCGTCCGCGCCTATGCGGAGCTCTTCACGCGCGGGGCGGCGAGCCGCCCCGACGACCTCGCCCGTTCGATGACGGGCATCAGCCGCGAGTCGGAGCGGATGACCCTGCTCGTGGACGACCTGCTGCTGCTCGCGCGGCTCGACGAAGGCCGCCCCCTCGAGCGGGAACCGGTCGCGCTCGACGAGGTCGTCCACGAGGCGGTGGAGACGGCACGCACGCTCGACCCCGATCGTCCGCTCGAGCTCGAGCTCGAACCGGCGGCGGTGATCGGCGACCGTGAACGGCTTCGCCAGATCGTCGACAACCTCCTTGCGAACGTGCGGGAGCACACGGCTCCGCTCACCCCGGTTCGCGTGTCGATCGAGCGTGTGAACGGCAGTGCGCGCGTGACCGTCGCGGATCACGGCGCCGGCATGACGGCCGAGCAGGCGACACACGTCTTCGAGCGCTTCTATCGCACCGATGCGTCGCGGACGCGCGCGAGCGGCGGCGTCGGGCTCGGCCTCTCGATCGTCGCCGCCGTTGCCGAGGCGCACGGCGGCAGCGTCGCCGTGGACTCTGCCGCCGGGCAGGGAGCGAGCTTCCACATCGACCTGCCGCTCGCCGCCGACTCTCGGTAGAGACACAGGCGGCTCTCAGAGGACTCCAAGGCGCGCCGCGCATCGTGGGTGGTGTCAACCACTCGCGGCACGCGCCGCACGAAAGGAGTTCAGATGAACAGCAACGAGCTTCAGAACGCGATCGCCCGTGCGGTCGCCGTCGTCGGCCTCGCGGGCGTGGCGCTCATCCACGTGCTCGACGCGCACGACACCTTCCTCGCCTCGCCTGCGAAGGGGTGGCTCTACGTCGGGCTCATCGGCGCGAGCCTCGGCACCGCGGCGGTTCTCGTCCGTCGCGACGACACGCGCGCCTGGCTCGCCGCGGCGCTCTTCCCGCTCGGCGCGTTTCTCGCATTCGTCTACTCGCGCACGGTCGGGCTTCCGGGCGGCGCGGACGACATCGGCAACTGGTGGGAGCCGCTCGGCCTCGCGTCGCTCTTCGTCGAAGGGTCGCTCGTCGCTCTGAGCGTGGGCGTCCTGCTCGACCGCGTGCCCGCGGCCGTTCGCGTGCCGCGGCTTCGGAGCGCGTCATGAAGATCCTCGTCCTTGCCAACGAGACGGCCGCGAGCCCCGCTTTGCGGCAGCTCGTCACCCGGCTCGGCGCCGGCGCCGAGACCCGGGTTCTCGTCGTCGCGCCGACGCTCATCGGCCGCCTCGATTTCTGGGCCGGCGACGACCGGCGCGCGCGGAGCGCCGCCGGGCGGCGGCTCGATCATTGCCTCGCGGCGCTGGGCGACGCCGGCGTCGACGCGGGCGGTTACATCGGAGACAGCGACCCGCTCCAGGCGATCGAGGACGCGCTCAGCGTCTTCGACGCGGACGAGATCGTGATCTCGACGCATCCGGAAGGGTCGTCCAACTGGCTCGCGCGCCACGTCGTCGCGCGGGCCCGCATTCGGTTCGAGCAGCCGATCCACCACCTCGAGGCGTCTCAGCCCGCTCTCGGACGACTCACAGCGGGTTCACAGAGTCGGGCCGTAGCGTGAGGGTCATGACCACACACGAGAACGACCCCATCGAGAACGAGCGCCTCACACGGCGCGGATCGCTGCTCCGCCTCGCGGGGCTCGCGGCGGCCGCCGGCGGCGCCGGTGCGTTTCGCCTCGAGTCCGCCGATGCCGCCGGGCCGTTAGCGGTCTCGTCAGGCCTCGTCGCCTGCGTGCTGACGCCGGAGCTCACCGAAGGCCCGTACTACGTCGCGGGCGAGAAGCTCCGTCGTAACGTCACCGAAGGCAAGCCGGGCACGTCGCTTCTGCTCAATCTGACGGTCGTGAACGCGTCGACGTGCAAGCCGGTCAAGAACGCCTCTGTCGAGATCTGGCACTGCGACGCGGGCGGCGTCTACTCCGGCGCGATCGCAGGGAACCCCGGCACGAACTTCCTGCGCGGCGTGCAGAAGACGAACGCGACCGGTGTCGCGACGTTCAAGAC
>JBGPLW010000254.1:0-4449 GCA_041486645.1 Gaiellaceae bacterium
CAACGAGCCGCCCGTCCGGACTGAAGCTCGTCGTCGTGCCGCGCAGATCGGCGAGCGGATTGCCGGACTGCACATTGAAGAGGTCTACGTGATTGACGCCGCTCGGCCCGGACCACGCAGCCGCAATGCGGTCCCCGGTCGGCGAGAGCGCGACCTGCGACACGTCGCCGCCCAGAGCGAATGTCTGAAGCAGGCGGCCGTCGGTCACGTTCCAGAGCCGTACCGAACTACCGCCCGCTGTGACAACCTCGTGCCCGCCGTCACCGAACGACGCGTCGGCCAGGTGCGGGTGCCGAAGGACGATGCGGTCTCCTGTGTCTGGGACAAGCAGCGCCCGTCCACCCTTCCCGGCGGCAAGAACCGTGTGGCCGTCCGGGCTGAAGGATGCCGCAGCGACGCGGCCGGCCACGCGCAGCGACAAGGTTCGACGCCCACTCTTCACGTCGTAGACGCTGACGCGCCCGTCGGCCGCGCCGACGAGCGCGCGACGTGAATCACGGCTGAACGAGACCGCCGAGACCGCGCCGCCGGCCGCAAGCACGAGGCGGAGATGCGACTCGAGCAGCGCGGTACGCAAGACATCGGCAACACGTGACGAGCGCTCGATCCGTGCCGCCGAAAGCGCGCGCTGCAGGCTCCGCACCGGATCGCGATTGAGGTCGGCGAGCGCCGTAGCAGCAAGCTCGCCGGCGCGAGCATGCCGCGCCTGCGCGCGGGCGTGGCTCCGCTGCGCGAGCGCGAACAGGGCGATGGCCGTGACGATTGCGAGCGCGACGGCACTGAAGAGCGCAAGCGCCGCCAGCCGCCGCTGCCTGCGACTGGACTCGATCCGCTCGCGCTCGAGCCTGCGGTTCTGCCGCCAGGTCTGAATCGGTTCGGTGAGCACATCGTGGAAGATCTCGTAGCGGTCTGACCCATCGACGCTGTGCACGATTCGCTCGCGCGTCAGCTTGCCGAGCACCTGCAGCAGCGTGGGCTCAGGGACGTCGGCGTACTGTGCGAGGTCCTGCGCGCGGTGCGCGATCTTCGTCCCGGACGGCGTCACGAGATGCTCGAACATGTCGGCTGCGACGTCCTGCTCGCCGGGCGTCAGCGAGGCGAGCGCTCCCCGGAGGTGCTCGCGCACGATCGTCGCGGCCCCGCCGAGCGACTCCAGCGTCGCGACACGGAGGACGCCGGACGCCTCGGCGCGCTCCGTCTCCCAGATCCGCTCGAGGACGAGCTGGAGATACGGGGCTTCAATGCGGTCCCGCTCGTGCGGGCGGCCTTCTACACGCCCTGCGGCGACCTCGTCGAGCACGCCGTCCACGAGAGCCGGCTCGATCTGGACGTGCTCACCCGTGAGCTCGCTCCAGCGCTGCACCGGTCCGACGATCGCGGCGCGCGCTGATTCGCGGTCGAGGTGCTCGAGGCGAATCTGATTCGCGAACACCGACGGAATCCGCGCTTTGAACGCATCGAGCTGCGCCAGCGCGTCTTCCCGAAGCGAGACGAGGACGTTGACACGCGACTCTTCGAGGAGCAGCGGCAGGTCGTGCAGGAGCGTCCCCGGGCGGTCGTCGTCCCCGAAATAGAGGAAGTACTCCTCGAACTGATCGAGGATGAGGTACCCCTCTTCTGCGCCTCGCACCAATTCGAGTGCGTCCGCGAACGGGCCCGACCACCTGTCGTGCAGCGCGACGACCGCCCCCCGCGTCCGCGCCCGCAACTCGCGTGCGACGCCGGCCGCTAGGAGCGATGACTTGCCTACCCCGCTCTCCCCGTAGAGCACCGTCAACCTCGACGCGAGCAGGTTCGCGACGATCACCTCGCGCTCTCGTTCGCGGCCGAAGAAGAAGAGCGCGTCGAGCTCCGAGTCACCGAATGCCGCAAGACCCTTGTACGGCGAAGCCGGCGCTGCGACGCCGACGCTCACGCGCGCGCCTCGACGCCGACGTGACGCCCGAGCGCATCGAGATACTCCGCGAGCGGCTGCTCGAGCAGGTCGACGTCGCGCGATCGCCAGAACTGGCGCTCGAGCGGCCTCGCCTCCGGAACGACCGCCCACGAGCGATACGCGAGCGGCTCGCCGCCGGACATCCTGTCGAGCACGAGCCGAAGGCTCCATTCGCGCATGCCGTAACCGAGAAAGAGGAAGTGGCTCCGGCGCAGTCGAGCCGCTAGGCCGACCGGGACTGCGCTCCCGACATCGCCGCGCGCGAAGTACTTGATGTAGTCGTCTTCCGTCACGACGACGCTGTCCTGCTCGAGACCGCCGTGCAGCTTGAGCACCACGGTACGCCGATCGAGGGAGAGCTCGGTGGCGTATGTGTTCGGCAGGTCGATGACGCGCGTCTCGCCGCTCGGATCGCGATGCGAGAAGCGGCCGTGATCGCGCCCCGAAGCGATGTAGGCGACGACGTCGAAGTCTTCCTCGGCGTCGAGGAGCGCCTGCTCGAGGGCGAGGTCGTACCCCGCCGTCACGAGCAGCTGGTGCGGCAGCCCGCGCTCGCGGAGCAGCGGCGGCAGGCCGGCGAAGAAACGGTGAACGGGCGAGGGTCCGGTCGAGGTCTGCAGAAGCGTCTGCAGCTCGTCGTGCAGCGGGCCCGAGCCCTTCGTCAGCGCGACGAACTGCGCGACTCTCGTCAGATCTCGCCCTTCCTCCTGATAGTCGAAGCGGCGAGCGAGCTGCACCGCGAGCGCGTCGGCGTCGGCGCCGAGCACGGGCACGAGCCGGCCGGCGAGGAGGGCTTCGGCGACTTCCTCCAGGTGTGCGTCGTCGACGGCCGCGGCGGCGAGCCGTGGACGGGGCACCTCCTGGCGCAGGATCTGCGCGTGGAGCTCCTGGAGCTGCGGGCTCGGGTCGAGGCCGAGCTCTTCGACCAGCGCCTTCCGCGCGTTCTGAAACGCGCGCAGAGCGTCGGCTTGCCGCCCCGAGTGGTAGAGCGCGAGCATCAGCTGCGCGCGTAAGCGCTCGCGGAGAGGTTGAGCCGCAACGAGCCCGTCGAGCTCGGGCACGAGCTCCGCGTAGCGCTCACACGCGAGGTCGGCGTCGATCCGGTCCTCGAGGACCGCCAGCCGGAGCTCCTCGAGACGGCGCGCCTCCGAGATCGCAAACGGCTCGAACGCAATCTCCGCGAGCGGCTCCCCACGCCACAGCGCCAGGGCCTCCCGCAGCTGCTCGGCACGCTCGGCAGGCTCGGCGCCGCGCGCCGCCGCGACGAGCCGCTCGAAGCGGCCGAGGTCGATCGCGTCGGGCTCGACGCGAAGCCGATAGCCGGGGTGCTGCGTGAGCAGCAGGTCGGGCCCGAGGAGCTTGCGCAACGCGGAGATCGAATTCTGCAGCGACGTCGTGGCCGTGCGCGGCGGTTGCTCGCCCCAGAGCGCAGTGACGAGGAACTCCGTCGATACGACCTCGTTCGCACGGAGGACGAGGACCGCGAGGACGGCGCGCTGCTTCTGCGCGCCGAGCGCGAGCGGCTCTCCGTCTTCGGCAAGCACTTCGAGCGGCCCGAGGATCCGGAAGTCGGCCACCCCCCGTTTCTAGCCGTTCCGACGGTCGATTACGAGAGGCCCTGCGGTGGCCGTTAGCCGCGCGTGAGCCGTCCATGAGTGCTGCATTTGGGGGCGCTTCGACGGTGGCCGCATGGCTACCGATACCCACATCCGCCGCAGCGCCGCGACCCGCGTCGCCGTGCTGCTCGCCGCCTTTGCAGCGGCCCCCGCACTGTTCAGCAGCGCTTCCACCCCCCAGCACTCGTCCGCGAAGGCCGGGCACGGCATGGAGCTCGACGCCGACGAGGTCGAGCTGATCGGCAACGCCGGCCACGTCAAGGACTCGACCAAGCCCAAGGTCACCGCCTACTTCACCCTCGAGAGCTACGGCCCCGGCGACCGCGCCACGCTCGTCATCCTCGACAAGGCCCCCGCCGTGTCCGTGCAGATCTTCCGCGCCGGCGGCGAGAGCGTCGAGACCG
Organism: Gaiellaceae bacterium; assembly: GCA_041486645.1. GTDB lineage: Bacteria > Actinomycetota > Thermoleophilia > Gaiellales > Gaiellaceae > Palsa-739. The sequence goes on from JBGPLW010000254.1 coordinate 3,957, forward strand.
TCCCGAACGACGTCATGCTCGGCACGCCGGTCACGCCCGCCGCGCCCATTGGCGCGGTCGCCGGGCGCCGCGCGATCACCATCTCGATCGGCTCCTGGAAGAGCGGCGTCTACTTCGCACAGCTGACCGCCCCCGGCGCCCGCGTCGGCTACGCGCCGTTCGTCCTGCGGCCCGCGCATCTCGGCACATATCGCGTCGCCGTCGTGATGCCGACGCAGACCTGGCAGGCGTACAACTTCCGCGACGACAACGGCGACGGCTCCCCCGACACCTGGTATGCCGGCTGGAAGAAGCTCCAGGCGCGGCTCCACCGCCCATTCCTCAACCGCGGCGTGCCGCCGCACTGGAAGCAGTACGACGCGCCGTTCGTGCGCTGGCTGACGAGCACCAATCGGAACGTCGACTATCTGTCCGACGCGGAGCTCCGGAGTGTGCGCGACGGCAGGACGCTCGCGAGCGCCTACGACCTGATCATCTTCTCGGGCCACCATGA
>JBGPLW010000255.1:0-4428 GCA_041486645.1 Gaiellaceae bacterium
CCGCGCAGCTCGAGGCCGGCGAGGCCGAGCTTCGTCAGCTTGGCCGAGCGTCGCGCGATCGCCTTGACGTGGTTGAGCCAGCCGCTCGCGCCGCTGCCGTCCTCGTCCGTCAAGCGGCAGAACCAGAGGAAGTCGTGCGCGAGCCTCCGCTTGCCGGCGAGGGGTGACAACTCCGGGTACACCTGCGAAGCCCAGTAGTCGGTCGGCCACGCGGCGCCCGTCCAGCGTGCGTTGAGGTCGAGGTTGGCGCGCCGGAAGAACTTCGTCTGCGCCGCGACCCCCGCGGTGTCCGCGGCGATGCGCTTCGGGTCGATCCCGTCGAGGTACCCGTGGTCGACTTCGCCGGTGATGACCGCGCGGGCGCCGGACGGCTCGACGAGCGCGCGCAGCCGCCGCTTCGCCCACGGGCTCACGACGCCGAGCGAGGCCTTCGAGCCGTGCTCGTAGTGCGCACGCTCGGCGAGCGGGTCGTAATACGCAACGTCGACGATCGTCGCGCCCGCCCGATAGCCGGCCGCGGCCGTCGCGACGACCATCTCGCGGTGCGCGGGATGCCCCTGGACGAGCAGGAAGTCGCCCTTGCCGATGCCGAGGGACGCCTTCACGATCGCGTCCGCGTACCGCCGGAGCTCGTCCGGCTCGAGAATCGCTTCGACCCCTGCCACGGCCGAGACCGTATCGCGTTGGGAGGGTTAGCGGGCGGTTGCGGAGACTTCGCGCGAGATGACGATGGTGTAGGCGTCCTGGATCGTCGGGAACCAGGGCGGCGGTAGGAACACGAGCGACTGGTCGTACTGGTACACGCGGGTGTTGAAGAGCGACATCGAGCCGCCGCCGTAGGTCGCGGTCGAGCCCGTGAAGGTCGCCGAGGTGAGCCGGAAGTTGCCGACGTAGTCGGCCTCGTTCTGCGCCGTCTGCGGGTCGTAGCCGTACGAGCGCCACGTGCCGCTCTGCGCGATCGTGGCCGCACGCCAGGTGAGCGTCGACGGCACCCACTGCGCGACGATCACACTGTGCGACGCCACGAGGCCGAGCACGTCGTCCCCGTCCTGGGCGTACGTGATGTTGCCCCCGACATAGACGTCGCTCGCCGAGCCGACCGTGACGCGTCCGTTGACGACGCCGGAGACGATCACGGGCTGGCCTGTGTAGATCGCCCCGTTCGCCGGGATGCTCATCGGCGTCGACGCGCCGCACGTCGGCCGCGCATCCCCGATCGGCTTGCCGGAGACCTTCGTGCAGGACTGGACGAAGACCTGGCCGTTCGACTGGAACGTGAGCCACCACGTATCGACTGTCGGCGTGTCGAGGACGATCCCGCCGGCCCCGCCGGCGCTGCGGATGTCGACGAGCGAAGCGAGGAAGCTGTTGAAGTTGACCGGCGTCTTGATGATGCTGCGGATCGTCGTCGAGTCGTACTTCCGCGCGCCGTTCATCATTGTCGTCGCGCCGGTGATGTTCTTCTCGGCGTAGATGTCGCCGTAGGAGATGCCTGCGTGGTTGACGCTGTGCGCGACACCACTGCCATCGATCCCCGCGTAGATCTTCCCGTACGTCGTCGCGCCGGCACCGTAAGAGATGTCGGCGTCGGCGAACATCTGGAAGTCGGACACCGACGACGGCCGCAGGAGGACCTCGAGCTCGCGCCAGTCGCGCACGTCCGTGTCGCCGACCGGCCGTGCCGTCGAGAGGATGCGGATCAGGGGCTGCGCTGCCGACGGCGGCACGACTTCGAGGTTGTACTCGTAGCCGTTGCCGAGCTTCGGCGAGCCGTACCACGCGTTCTTGCCCTGCGGATACGTCCAGCTGTTGCCGTCCGTCTGGAGCCACGTCTGCGTTGCGCCGACGAGCCGCCCGCTCGCACCGGCCTGCCGTGTGGCCTCGCCGGGATGAACGAAGTGGAAATAGTAGAGGCGGTCGTCGATCAGCTTCGAGATGTAGTCGTCGACGCCGGCTTCCGCGGCTTGGTAGGCAGAATCGCGCTTCACCGCGGTGCGGCTGCGCGACGCCTCGCCGTTCATCACGTCCATCAAGCCAACCGCAAGCACGCTCAGGAGCACGGTGAGCCCGAGCACCGTGAGCATCACGATCCCATCCTCTTCCGACCGAAGCCGTTTCACTGGAGCGTCCTGATCGTCACGAGTGCGCTGTACGTGCTCGGACCGGCCTGGTTCAGCTTCGGGGCGACGGTGAACGTCACGCGCACGGAGCGCACGGCGTTCGGGTCGGTCGTTGCGGTGCCGTTCTGGTCGTAGAACGTGAAGACGCCTCCGTTCTTGATCGACGTCAGCTCCTGGATCCACGGTGCGGGCGCGACCGGGAAGACCCACGGCCAGCCGTCGGTGTCGGTGCTCGTCGCCGTGCTGCGCTCGAGGTTGCCGTTGACGAGCCGGTACGAGATGCGGCGAATGTGGAACGGCGTCGCGCGGTCGGGCGCGTCGAAGGTGAATGCCGTGGGGCCGGCACTCACGACGGGCGACGTGCTGTGCGTGTTCGTCGCCTCGCGGAAGTCCGTGGTCAGCCGGTCGATCGACGCGCGAACCTCGTTCTGGAGCATTGCCTGCTCCTCGACGCGGTTGCTCGTCTTCGAGCTCGTGATCAGCATCGACCCGAACGCGGTCAGGACGATCGCAAGCAGGACCATGGAGACGAGCAGCTCCGGCAGCGTGAGACCGCCCTCGTCCCGCGCCCGGATCATCGGACGGTCACCGTGCGCGTCGTCGTCCCTGTCACCGCGCCCGTTGCAGTGCCGGTGAGCGCCCCGCTCGTCGCCGCGGTCGTGTAGCCGGGGCTGCTGTTGCTCGGGACGCTGAACACGGCGTTCCCGCTCGCGTCCGTCGTTCCGGCGAGTGTGATGTTCGATCCCGGGCCGCCGCTCACGGTCACGGCCGCGCCTGCTACGGCTGCACCGGCGGCGTTCACGACCTTGACCGTCAGCGCCACCATCGTCGCCGGCGTGTTGTTCAACGTTGCGACGAACGTCTTGGTGAGGTCGACGGGGTAGTTGTTCGGCGCGAGCGCCGTCGACGCGACGGAGTACATGCCGTTCGACGCGAGAATGCGCGCGGTGTACTGCAGGTTCGGAACGACCGGCTCACCGGCGATGCTCGTGACGGTGAGCAGGCCGCCCGTGAACGGGTAGCTCTGTGTGCCGCGAGTGGACGAGAGCGTGGCGGTCGCAGCGCCGGTGTAGGTCGACCCGTCGGCGTTCTTCGCGCTGACGTAGATCGTCGCGCCCTTGTAGACGCGCAGGATGGTCTGGAACGTCTGCCCGGAGGCGATCGAGGTACGCGCGGCGGCCGCGGGCGGCAGGTCGTCCTTCAGGGTTGTGTACCCCTGCGCCGTGACGGCGAGGTCGTAGTGGTTCAGCGATACCGTCGTCGGCAGGATCGCCGGGAAGACCGCGGTGCCCGACGCGTCGGTGAGATCGTTTCGTGTCGGGCTCGGCCCGGCGCTCAGGGTGACGATTGCGTTGGTGAGCGGCGTGTTCAGCGCGTAGTCGATGACCTGCGCGATCACGATGCCCTGGCTCTGGCCGGCGTAGGCGCCCGCGCCGGGCGGTGCGACGTACGTCGCCTCCTGCGTCAAGCGGCGGCTGTCCGAGTTGCGGGTGACCGTGACGATCACCTTCTTGTAGTCCGCGCGCGTCCGGTACGACGTCGCCGGCGCGTCGTCCATGTAGGAGATTTGCGTCGTCACGGTCGCGTCGAGCCCCTGCACGCCGAGCTGGCTCGCGGGCATCGCGGGGGCAACGGTGCCGGACGGGTTGCCGTTGACGACGCCGATCGAGTCGTACGGCAATGCGCGAATCGACTCGATCGCGGTCTGCGCCGTCTGCGCGGCGAGCGTGCGCTCGTGCGACACCGTCTGTTCTGCGATCGACGCGAGCATTACGCCGGCAAGCGGCGCGGAGACGACGGCGAACATCGACATCGCCATCACCGTTTCGATCATGCCGAAGCCGCCCTCCTCACGGAGGCGGCGGGCGCCAGCCCAAAGACGCGGCGTTCTCAACTGCGGCACACCCCTTCATCGCTTCGCACTTCGGGCCGCCGCAGTGAACCCGGAAGTGCTCCTCTCAGCGAAATGGCGCTGCCGACGCGCGGGAATCCCCCTGGTGGGGGAGGGGGCGTCCCTTGATCGAGTGACCCGGGGCTAGATGGACGCCGCGTGGGCGTCGTCGAGCGATTCGTGCACGGTGAAGTGCCGGTCGAGCCCCGAGATCTCGAGCGCGCGCTGCGTCTCGAGCCCGGGTGCCGCGAGGAGGAAGCCGCGGCGGTTCGGCATGCGCGTGCGCGCCTCGATGAGCACGCCGAGAGCGGTCGAGTCGATGAACTTCACGTCGCTCAGGTCGACGATCAGCCGCTCGGGGCTCTCGTCGCAGCACGCGAGGAGCGCCTCACGCACGGCGTGCGCGTTGTAGAGGTC
>JBGPLW010000256.1:0-4418 GCA_041486645.1 Gaiellaceae bacterium
CCCGCCCGCCCCCCCCCGCCCCGCCCGCACCCCCCCCAGCGCCCCCGCCGAGACGCCGCGCTGCGCCGACGGCGACGGCCCGCCGCCCCCCCGCCTCGCCGCCGGCGCGCTCGCCCCGGCCGAGGCGCTCTGCCGAGGGGCGAGACTCCTCGGCTGGACGACGATCGTCGCCGACGCGCGCGCCCGCTTCGCAACACGCGAGCGGATCCCGAGCGCCGACGAGCTCCTCGTCGAGTGGCCCGACGAGGCGATCGCCACCGTGCAGCCCGACATCGGCACGGCGATCATCGTGCTGACCCACGATGACAAGTTCGACCTCCCGCTCCTGAAAGCCGCCCTCGAAAGCGACGCGTTCTACATCGGCGCGCTCGGCTCGCGCCGCAACCAGGAGCGGCGCCGCGGCCTCCTGCTCGAGGCGGGCGTGCCGGAGCGCGACCTCGAGCGGATCAACGGCCCGGCCGGCCTCGACATCGGCGCGGAGTCGCCCGCCGAGACCGCGCTCTCGATGCTCGCGGAGATGCTCGCGGTGCGCGTCGGCCGCACCGGCGGCTCGCTCCGGCACGCGACAACCCGCATCCACGCGGAGCCGCTCGCCGAGAAAAAATAAAATCCCACTTGCAACACCTTTCACGGGGTGCATAGGATCGATCGGTGCTGCTGCGGGAGGTCGAATACGCAAAGCCCGCGTCGATCGACGCTGCCCTTGCGATCCTCCGCGAGCACGACGGCGCCCGCGCCCTCGCCGGCGGCCAGACCCTGATCAACGTGATGAAGGCGCGCGCCGCGTCGCCCGACATCCTCGTCGACCTGAACGGGCTCGACGACCTGAAGGGCATCGAGCTCGCCGGCGACGGGACGCTGACGATCGGCGCGATGGCCACCTACACCGACATCCTCGCCTCGGCCGAGGCGCGCGCCCGCCCGATCCTCGGCGAGGTCTGCGCGACGATCGCCGACGTCCAGGTGCGGAACCGCGGCACGATCGGCGGCAACCTCTGCTCGAACGATCCGACGAACCACCTGCCGCCGCTCATGTGCGCCGTCGGCGCGCAGATGACGATCGCCTCGGCGAGCGGCGAGCGGACAGTGACCTCGGAAGACTTCTTCCTCGGCGTCTACATGACCGCCGTCGCGCAGGGCGAGCTGCTCACGAAGATCACGATCCCCGCCGGCAAGCACGACGGCTTCGCGGCCGTCACGCTCGGCGCCGACGGAACTTGCATCGCGAACGCGGCCGCGAGCGTGAACGGCAAGGTCCGCGTCGCCCTCGGCTGCGTCGACGCGGTGCCGATCGTCGTCGAAGCCGCCGACGCCGACTCCGTGCCCGCTGCCGTGCGCGCGGCCGGGCTCAATCCTCCGGCCGACGTCCACGCATCGAGCGAGTACCGCGCGCATCTCGCCGAGGTGCTCGCGGCCCGCGCGGCTCGCCAGGCTCTGGGAAGGAGCTGAGTGTCGGCTCTCGCGTCCTCGCAGTCGGTCACGGTCACCGTCAACAGCGTCGAGTACGAACGCGAGGTGGAGGCGCGCAAGCTCCTGATCCACTTGATTCGCGACGACCTCGACCTGACGGGGAGCCACATCGGCTGCGACACGGGCAACTGCGGCGCGTGCTCGCTGCTCGTGAACGGCCAGCTCGTGAAGAGCTGCATGATGCTCGCCGTCCAGGTCGACGGCGCAGCGATCGAGACGGTCGAGGGCCTTGCCGACGGCGGCGAGCTGACGAAGCTGCAGCAGTCGTTCAGCGACCATCACGCTCTCCAGTGCGGCTACTGCACGCCCGGCATGCTCATGAGCGCGACCGCGCTCCTGCGCGAGCATCCGAGCCCGACCGACGAGCAGATCAAGAAGGCGCTCCAGGGCAACATCTGTCGCTGTACCGGCTACTGGAACATCTTCGAGGCCGTGAAGGCGGCGGGCCAATGAGCGGCTCGACGACGACGGTCGAGATCGCGCCGGTCGAGATCCTGGCGCCGCAGAAGGCGTGGGCCGGCCAGAGCGTGCCGCGTAAGGAGGACAAGCGGCTGACGCAGGGCGAAGGCGTCTTCGTCGACGACATCAAGCGGCACGGAATGGGCTACATCCACTTCGTCCGCTCGCCGTACGGCCATGCGCACATCACGTCGATCGACGTCTCGAAGGCGGAGAAGGTCAAGGGCGTTTACGGCACGTTGACCGGCGAAGAGGTCGCGTCGCTCACCGACCCGTTCTTCCAGCTCTCGACGCCGCCGGGTGCGCATCTCAAGGACTACGCGCTCGCGATCGGCAAGGTGCGCTACGTCGGCGAGGCGGTCGTCGCGGTCGTTGCCGAGACCCGCGAGCTCGCGCGCGACGCGTCGGAGCTCGTCGAGGTCGAGTACGAGCCGCTTCCGGCGGTCGTCGACGCGCGGCACGCGAGGGACGACGGCGCGCCGGTGCTGCACGAGGACGCGGGCTCGAACCTGATGTGGGAGAGCGTCTACGAGTGGGGCGACCTCGATGCCGCATTCGCCGAAGCGGACAAGATCGTGAGGATCGACGAGCTGCACTTCCACCGCTTCAACTCGACCCCGCTCGAGTGCGACGGTGCCCTCGTCGAGTTCAATCGAGGGACGGGGCAGTGGACGCTCTACACGAACAACCAGTTTCCCGGCTTCGCGCAGATCATGATGGGCCCCGCGATGCACTGCGGCCTCGACAAGCTGCGCTTCGTCACGCAGGACATCGGCGGCGGCTTCGGCAACAAGATCACGTCGCACCCGCAACTCGTCGCGTGCTGCCTGCTTGCCCGGAAGCTCAACCGCGCCGTGCAGTGGACGGAGTGGCGCACGGACTTTCACATGTCGATGTCGCACGGCAACGAGCGCTGGTTCCACGACACCGAGGTGGCGGTCAAGAACGACGGCACGCTGCTCGGCTTCCGCACGAAGGCGCTCGACGACGCGGGTGCATGGCTGCGCTACGAGCCGCTCGGCGGCGTGATCTGGGCGCAGGTCACGCCGGGCGTCTACAAGTGGCGGAACATCCGCCTCGAGTTCACGCAGGTCGCGACGAACAAGGCGCCATGCTCGCCGAACCGCGGCTACTCGCGCATGCAGCATCTCTGGTTCACGGAGCGCGTGATGGACATCGTCGCCCACGAGCTCGAGCTCGACCCGATCGAGGTGCGGAAGCGGAACTACATCAAGACCGAGGACATGCCGTACGAGACGCCGAACGGCTGCGTCTACGACTCCGGCGACTATGCCCAGATGCTCGACATCGCGACCGACCTCATCGGCTGGACGGCGATCGAAGACCGGCGTCGCGAGGCGAAGGAGCGCGGCCGCCTGCTCGGCGTCGGTATCGGCTCGACGCTCGATTCGGGCACGAACAACTTCGGCCAGTCGCGCATGATCAATCCCGAGCTGCAGTTCTCCGGCAACAACGAAGTCGCCACCGTCAAGCTCGACATCTTCGGCGAGATCGTGGTCACGCTCGGCACGACACCGCAAGGGCAGGGCCACGAGACGACGGCGGCGCAGGTCGTCGCCGATATCCTCAAGTGCTCGATCGATGACGTGCACGTGCGCGCCGGCCACGACAGCTACTGGAACTCGCACGCCGGCTTCTCGGGTACGTACGCGTCGCAGTTCGCCGTCACCGGCCTCGGCGCAGTCAAGGGCGCGACCGACATGCTCGCCGAGCAGATCAAGCGGCTCGGCTCGGTCATCCTCGGCGGCGTCCCCGTTGAGGCACTCGAGCTCGCCGAGGGGACGGTCCGCATCAAGGACAACCCGGAAGCGGCGCTGCCGTTCATGGCGTGCGGCGCGATCATCAACGCCAACAACGCGGGCCTGCCCGAGGATCTCGACGTCACGCTCAACTGCCGCTACGTCTACCGGCCGCCGTTCGAGGTGCCGGACGTCGAGCGCAAGTTCGGCAACCTCACGCTGACCTATGCGGCGCAGATCCACGCGGCGGTCGTCGAGATCGATCCCGAGACCGGGTACTACGAGATCGTCGACTACGCGGCCGTCGACGACTGCGGTGTGCGGATCCATCCGCAGATCGTCGAGGGCCAGGTCATGGGCGCGACCGCGCAGGCGCTCGGCGCCGCGGTGCACGAGTCGTTCGAGTACGACGAGGAGGGGAATCTCCTGACGCCGAACTTCTACGACTACCACGTACCGCACGCGCTCGACATGCCGCCGCTCCGTACCGGCTACATCGAGAGCCCGTCTCCGTTCACGCCGCTCGGCACGAAGGGAATGGGCGAGGGCGGCGGCGCCGGCATTCACGCCGTGTGCGCGGCGCTCCAGGATGCGCTGCGCGGCAACGGCGACGCGATTGTGTACGACAGTTGGAACCCGTACAAGCGCGTCTGGGAGATGCTGAACGCGCCGCGCAAGGTCGTCACGGTGGTCGACGCATGATCGTCGAGGGTGAGCGCGTCTTCGACG
>JBGPLW010000257.1:0-4374 GCA_041486645.1 Gaiellaceae bacterium
CTGTAGCGGCGCTCGACCGGCACGAGGACGTGCATCCCCTCCGCGCTCGACGTCTTCGGGAACGAGACGAGACCGAGCGCGTCGAGTGCCGCCTTCACGACGAGCGCGACCTGCACGGTCTCCTTGAAGCCGACGTCGGGTGACGGGTCGAGGTCGAACAGGACGAAGTCGGGGCGGTCAGGCCTGTCGACCCGCGAGTACCACGTGTTCATGTCGATGCAGCCCATGTTGACCATCCAGAGCAGCGCGTCCTCGTCGTTCACAAGCGGCGCCTCGATCCACTTCTTCTTTCGCGGGGACTCGCGCGTGGACACGTGCGCGCGGAACGTCGGAATCCACTCCGGCATGTGCGACGGCGCGTCCTTCTGGAAGAACGCCTTGCCGAACGCGCCGTCGGGATAGCGGCGCATCGTGAACGGCCGGCCGCGCAGATGCGGAACGAGCACACCCGCGACCTCGCGGTAGTAGTCGACCAGGTCGCCCTTCGTGATGCCTTCGTCGGTCCAGAAGACCTTGGCGAGGTTCGAGAGCTTGACGCGCGAAGCGCGCGTCGCTGCCGGGCGCTCGCGCCGCACGTCGCGCGCGGGCTTGTCGTCACGGAGCCCCTCGAACACGGGCGCGCGCAGATGGCCGTCGTGCGTCCACTCCGCGAACTTCACTTCGCAGACGAGCTTCGGCTCGACCCACGTCACGTCACCCTTCCTGACTTTCGGCATCTTCGGGACGGCCACAAGCGGCGACGACTCACGGACGAGCGGCCCGAGTTGCGCGAGCAGCTCGTCGATCGTCCGCTCGGTGAACCCGGTGCCGCAGTTGCCCACCCAGTGCAGGTCCTTGCCGCGGTACGCGCCGAGGACGAGCGCGCCGAAGCGGCCCGCGCGCTTGCCCTGGCCCTTCGTCCAGCCACAGATCACGAACTCCTGCCGGCCGTGCGTCTTCACTTTCAGCCAGTCGCGCGTGCGCCTGCCCTCGAGGTAGCGCGACCCCGGCCGTTTCGCCATCACGCCTTCGAGACCCTGCGCTTTCGCGGCCGTCAGCAGCGCCTCGCCGTCATCGAAGAACCCGGACATCTGCACGTTCTTCACGCTCTTGTCGAGCAGCGCCTCGAGCCGCTCGCGCCGCTCGACGAGCGGCAGGTCGACGACGGGAACGCCGTCGATCTCGAGCACGTCGAACACCTCGTAGACGAGCGGTGTTCCCGGCTTCCCTTGCTGCATCGCCGAGAAGCTCGGACGCCCTTGCTCGTCGAGTGCGCACACCTCGCCGTCGACGACGCACTCCGGCGAGCGCACCGCCTTTGCGAGCGCCTTCGCGACGGCTGGGAAGCGCCCCGTCAGGTCGTTGCCGTTCCGCGAGACGAGTTTCGCGTCGCCGGCGCGCACGTAGCCAAGCGCGCGGTAGCCGTCCCACTTCACCTCGTACACCCAGTCGCCGCCGGTCGGCAGCTCGTCAGCGGGCGTTGCGAGCATCGGCCCGTACGTCCGGCGGCCGGTCTCGGCGGCGGCGCTCAACTCATCTCTCTTTCGGATGATGAGCCAGTTCTTCTCGTTCCCGTCGAGGTGCGCCGGGACGAGCGTCCACGTGCCCTCGAGCCGTGTGCCGTGCAGGCAGACGGTGAGGCCGCCGTCGCGCTTCTCCTCGACGAGCTCGTAGGTGCCGCTGTCCCAGATCTCGACCGTGCCGGCGCCGTAGTTGCCCTTCGGGATCTCACCCGCGAAGGTCGCGTAGTCGAGCGGGTGATCCTCGACGTGCACCGCGAGCGCGCGCTGGCCGGGCTCGAGCGGGATGCCTTTGGGAACCGCCCACGAGGCGAGCGCGCCGTTCCGCTCGAGCCGGAAGTCGTAGTGCAGGCGCCGCGCGTCGTGCCGCTGCACGACGAAGATCGGCTCCTTCCGACGCCGCGGCTTCGAGGAGAACGGCTCGGGCGTCGTCTTCGGATCGCGCTTGCGGTTGTAGGCGCGAAGGTTCTCTCCGCTCACGGGGTCTTTCTAGCCCGCGCGCGACGGTGCTGCCGCGAAAGTCCCTGGAAACGGGCGGTGAGGTTTGTGCTCCCGGCAGGCGCGAAAAGGGCCCCGGGTCTGCCCCGTCCAGCGGGGGAGCCGACGCTCGGGGCCGGCGGTTGCCGGCCTCGAGTCATACCGGGCCGGTTTTCAACCATGCCCCACGCGGGGGACAAACCTGTGGACGCTGTGGACAGGTCGGGACATTCCCTTGACCCGTGACTGTCACCATCTACCGAAAGCTGTCGAAATCTTATGCGAAGACGCCGAGCGAGCGGAATTTGGCCCGCCGGCGGCGGCGGAGCTCGTCGCCGGGAATCTCCGACAGCTCGTCGAGCGCCTCCCGCAGGGCGTCGCCGAGAAGGCGGGCCGCGGCGTCGTGGTCTGCCTGGGCGCCGCCGCGCGGCTCAGCGACGATCCCGTCGATCACGCCGAGCTCGAGGCAGTGCGCGGCGTCCGGCTTGAACGCCGCCGCCGCCTTCTTCGCCTCGCCCGCGTCCCGCCAGAGGATCATCGCGCAGCCCTCGGGCGAGATCACCGAGTAGATCGCGTTCTCCTGCATCAGCACCCGGTCGGCGAGCGCGATCGCGATCGCGCCCCCGGAGCCGCCCTCGCCGATCACGCAGGCGACGGTCGGCACGGTGAGACGCGCCATCACCGCCTGCGACGCTGCGATCGTGCCGCCCTGCCCGTGCTGCTCGGCCGCGACGCCGGGGTACGCACCCGGCGTGTCGACGAGCGAGACGACGGGGAAGCCGTGGCGCTCCGCAAGTTCCATCACCCGCATCGCCTTCCCGTAGCCCTCGGGATTCGGCATCCCGAACCGGCGGTCCGCGCGCTCCTGGATGTCGCGTCCCTTCTGCTGGCCGACGAGGGCGACGGTGCGACCGTCGAGCTTTCCGAGGCCCGCGATCATCGCACCGTCGTCGGCGCGGCCGCGGTCGCCGTGCAGCTCGAACCAGTCGTCGAGGAGGCGCTCCACATAGTCGAGCGTGTACGGCCGCTGCTCGTGGCGTGCGAGCTCGACGGACTGCCAGATCTCCTCGTCGGTCGCCTCCTCGCCCATCCGGTCCAGCTGTCGCTGGAGCCGGTCGAGCTCCCCCGAGAGCTTGGCGCCGCCGAGCAGAGGCATGTTCCGGAGCCTACTGAGTCGCTCGCGGAGGCGCAGCTCGTGCTCAGACGGGGGCATCGAAGAGCCTCAGCAGTCTCGCGAGCGTGGGCCGGAGCGCCGGCCGCGGGACGATCGCGTCGAGGTTGCCGAAGCGGTAGTTCTGCTCGGCGAGGCCGAAGTCCTCGGGCAGCTTCTCCCGGGTGAGCTGCTGGACGACCCGCGGGCCGGCAAAGGACATCAGCGCGCCCGGCTCGGCGAGCAGCACGTCGCCGAGCGTCGCGAAGCTCGCGAGAACGCCGCCCGTGGTCGGGTGCGCCATGACGCTGATCATCGCCTGCCCCGCGTCGCGGAGATCCTCGACCGCTGCGACCGTCTTCGGCAGCTGCATCAGCGCGAGGATCCCTTCCTGCATGCGCGCGCCGCCGGAGCTCGTGACAGCGATGAGCGGCACCCCTCGCTCGGCCGCGGAATCGCACGCGCGCGAGACCTTCTCGCCGACGACGCTTCCCATCGAGCCGCCCATGAACGCGAAGTCCATGACCGCGAGCTCGCAGCCGCGGCCGTCGATCGTCGCCTGGCCGATCACCATCGCGTCGGCAAGCCCCGTCGTCATCTCGGCCTCTGCGAGGCGTTCGCTGTACGGACGGAGATCGAAGAAGTGGAGCGGATCCTCCGAGTGGAGGTCAGCCGCCTCCTCGACGAACGAGCCCGGGTCGGCGAGGGAGTCGATGCGCTGGCGCGAGCGCATGACGAAGTGGTAGCCGCACTGCGCGCAGACCCAGAGCGCCGCCTCGAGCTCGTCGTCGCGATAGTGCGAGTGGCAGCTCGGACAGGTGTTCGGGTGCTTCGGCGGTGGGGCCGGCTTGTCGTCGGTCTCGACGGAAACGTCGATTTTGGCCACGTCGCTAGCTTAGACTGGCGTTCCCGGCGGCGGGTTGCGCCTCCAACTCGCTAGAGCCCGAGGGCCGCCGTCAGCCGCTCGAGCTTGTGGACGTTGCCCTCCGCGGGCGCGAGGCCGGTCAGCCCCGCGCCGACAAGCGCGCCCGAGGCCCGGATCCGCCCGAAGTCACGCTCGACCTCCGCCACCGTGGGGCCGCCCGGCTCCGGCATCCACGACCGAACCTCGCTCGGCTCGAAGACATCGCAGTCGAGCGCGACGTACACCCGGTCGACGCGGTCGAGCACGGCCTGCAGGTCGTCGTGGATCCCGGCCGCCGCGATGTACTCGACCTCGGGCGGATCGAGGTTGCGCGCGCCGACGAC
>JBGPLW010000258.1:0-4372 GCA_041486645.1 Gaiellaceae bacterium
ACCGGAGCATCGGCGTCAGCGCCGTTCTGCCGACCGACGCATCGGTCGCGCTCGTGGCGAAGACCGCGAAGTCTCTGGTTCGTTAGGAGCCGGGGCGCCAGAGCGGCTCGTCGCGCCCCGCCAGCATGTTCGCGGAGCGCGCGAAGATGAAGAGCAGATCGGAGAGGCGGTTCAGGTAGACGCGCGCGAGCGGGTTGACGTCCGCTTCGAGCGCCGCGATCTCGGCGCGACGCGCCACCGTTCTCGCGACGTGCAGGCGCGCGGCGGCCTCGGTGCCGCCGGGGAGCACGAAGCTCTTCAGCTCCGGCAGCGCGGCGTTGTGCTCATCACACAGCGCCTCGAGCTCGTCGATCATCGGCTGCGTCGTGCGCAGCCTGTCGTCGGGCCCCGCGAACGGAACCGAAAGGTCGGCGCCGACGTCGAAGAGCTGGTTCTGCACGCGCTCGAGCGGCGCGCGCAGCGCAGCCGGAAGCTCACCGGCGAGGACGACGCCGAGCAGCGAGTTCAGCTCGTCGACGATCCCGTAGGCGCGGATGCGCGGGTCGAGCTTCGACGTGCGCGACCCGTCGCCGAGGCTCGTCTCGCCTTCGTCGCCGCCGCGCGTGTAGATCTTCGTCAGACGGACGGGCTCGTTCCGGTCGCGTGGCACGGTCGTAGAGTACGGGGATGATCCGACGGGCCGCGCCGGAGGATGCCGACCAGATCGCCGAGACGTTCAGCAGGTCACTCGGCATGCTGACGTTCCTGCCGCCGCTGCACACCGAGGAGGAGCACCGGCGCTTCATCACGGAGATGGTGCCGGTCGACCACGAGGTGTGGGTGGCAGAGGAGGACGGCCGCGTCGTCGGGCTCGCCGCCGTCGGCGACCGGACGCTCGGCCACCTCTACATCCATCCCGACTACCAGAACCGTGGGATCGGATCGCAGCTGCTCGAGAAGACGAAAGCCCTGCAGCCGGAAGGCTTCACGCTCTGGACGTTCCCGCAGAACGAGGGCGCCTGCCGGTTCTACGAGCGCCACGGACTGCACGTATCCGCGCACGGCGACGGCAGCGGCAACGAGGAAGGACTGCCGGACGTGCAGTACGAGTGGTGTCCTACGCCGTAGTGCGCTGGTGCATGCCGAGGATCGAGCGTGCGATGACGAGTCGCTGGATCTCGCTCGTTCCCTCGTAGATCTCGGTGATCTTCGCGTCGCGGTAGTACCGCTCGACCGGGAATTCTCTCGTGTAGCCGTAGCCGCCGAGGATCTGGATCGCCTCTCCCGTGTGTCGCTGCGCGACGCTTGACGCGAAGAGCTTCGCCTTCGCGCCCGCCTCGGTCACGGGTTCGCCCCTGTCCTTCAGCGTTGCGGCGCGGTAGACGAGGAGGCGAGCCGCGTCGATTTCCGTCGCCATGTCGGCGAGCTTGAACTGGATCGCCTGGTGCTCGCTGATGCGCTTGCCGAACGTGTACCGCTGCTTCGAGTACTCGCGCGCGACGTCGTAGGCGGCCTGCGCGATTCCGACGGCCTGCGCGGCGATGCCGATCCGTCCACTGTCGAGCGTTTGCATCGCGACGCGGAAGCCCTTGTTCTCTTCGTGCAGGAGGCGGTCGCGCCCGACGATCGCTCCCTCGATGACGAGGTCGTTGGTGGTGGACGAGTTGAGCCCGAGCTTCTCCTCGTCGCGCGTGATGCGGACGTGGTCGGCGTCGAGGATGAACGCGCTCACGCCGCGAGCTCCGGCTGTGTCGAAGTCGGTGCGGGCGAAGAGCAGGAACGTGCCGGCGTGGCGGCCGTTCGTGATCCATTGCTTCGCTCCGGTGATCTTCCAGCCGTCGCCGTCGGGCTCGGCGCGCGTGCGCAGCGCACCCGCGTCGGAGCCGGACTCCGGCTCGGTGAGCGCGAATGCGCCGAGGTGCTCACCGCGGGCGAGCGGCGGGACGAAGCGCGAACGCTGCTCGTCCGTCCCGAAAGAGAGGATCGGCAGCGTCGCTGCGCTCGTGTGCACCGCGACGGTGACGCCGACTCCGGCGTCGGCGCGTGAGAGCTCCTCCAGCACGAGGATGTAGCTGAGGAAGTCGGTGCCGGCGCCGCCGTACTCCTCCGGGACGCACGCTCCCATGAGCCCGAGCTCGGCCAGCTTCGTGAAGACGTCGCGCGGAAAACTGTGGTCGCGATCCCAGTCGGCGGCGTACGGCTCGATCTCCTGCCGCGCGAAGTCGCGAGCCAGCGCCTGCACTTCCTTTTGCTCGGCGGTCGGCTCGAAGTCCACGTCGCAACTATATTGCGAGGTGGTGAGACGGCTGGCTGTGACGGCCGCCGTGCTCGCCGTGGCGGCGGTGAGCACGGCACAAGCGGCGACATCGCCCGCAGCTGTCGCTCGCGCGTGGAGCCGCGCGCTCAATGCGAACGACAACGAGCGCGCGGCGCGGCTCTTCGCACCGAACGCGCGCGTCATTCAGCCCGGTGTCGATGTGCGCCTGACCTCGCACAAGCTCGCGGTCGCGTTCAACAACGCGCTCCCGTGCGCGGGCCGCATCATCGAGATCAGCGTGCGCGGCGAGCGCGCGACCGCAACCTTCGTCCTCGGCAGCCGCCCGAAGCACACCTGCACCGGCCGAGGCCAGAAGGCCGCCGCCCTCTTCGTCGTCCACAACGGCAAGATCGTCCGCTGGCAGCAGGTTGCCGTGCCCTCAGGCCCGACGGCCTCTTGAGCCACGTCCGGTGCCAGGCACCAATACGGAACTGTCACGAGAGAGCCAATACCCCTGCTTAGCCGCGAACACCGCCGTCAACAAGTCGTGACATTTCCGTAACGGGGTCTGGCCCGGGTCTGACCCCGCCTTCAGGCGACAGAGATCCGCTAGTACGCGTAGAAGCCGCGGCCGGACTTGCGGCCGAGCCGTCCCGCTTGGACGTACTGCCGCAGGAGCGGACAGGGCGCGTACTTCGGATCCCCGAAGCCCTCGTGCAGGACATCCATGATCGCGACACAGGTGTCGAGGCCGATCAGGTCGGCGAGCGCGAGCGGGCCGATCGGGTGCGCGAAGCCGAGCTTCGCGATCGTGTCGATCGCCTCCGGCTCCGCGACGCCTTCGAGCAACGCGTACGCCGCCTCGTTGATGAACGGCATCAGGATCCGATTGGAGACGAAGCCCGGGAGGTCGCGCGCCTCGGCCGGGGTCTTGCCGAGATCCTCTGCGAGCCCGATGATCGCCCGCGCCGTCTCGTCGGACGTCTCGAGGCCGCGGATCACTTCGACGAGCTTCAAGACCGGTACCGGATTGAAGAAGTGCATGCCGATCACGCGGTCGGGGCGCGACGTGACGGCGGCGAGCGACGTGATCGGGATCGACGACGTGTTCGACGTAAGAATCGCCTCCGGCGGCAGCACCGCATCCGCGCGCACGAAGATCTCCTTCTTCACGGCGAAGTCCTCGACGACGGCCTCGATCAGCAGGTCGGCCGGAACGATCTCGTCGACCGGCTCGACGCGCGCGAGCACCTCCGCGGGGTCCGCCCCTCCCTTCTCGGCGAGCTTCGTCAGGCTCTTGCGCATCGCCTCGACCCCACGCTCGACCGCGCCGGGCGCCGCGTCGTGCAACGACACGCGCCGGCCGGAAGCCGCGACGATCTGGGCGATGCCGCCGCCCATCTGCCCTGCGCCCACGACGAGTACGTGTTCGAACGTCATCGCGGCAGAGGCTATCGTCGCAGCCGAGCCGGCGGCGCGGAAGTCGCGCGCTACTTCACCGCTTCGTCACCTTCCACGTCTGCCGGTCGATGACGCGGTAGAGCGTGCCGCCGCGCGTCCTGATCATCAGCTTGTTGCCTTTCACCCCGAGCTGGTAGTCGAGAAGCGCGCCGCTCGGCGAGGTCGCCGCGAAGCCGACGCAGTGCGCGACCCCCCTCACAGCGTCGAGCGCGTGCACGAACGGATAGCCGTTCGGATTCCAGTAGAGCGTGTACACCCAGCGCCCGTCGGCCGTCGTCGTCCGCGCAGCCGGGAAGCCCTCCATGACCCAGCCCTTCTGCGTCTTGTCGGCGATCTTTCCCGGCAGCAGCGTGTGCGAGCTCAGATCGTACGAACGCACAACGTAGTGCTGGAGATCGTCCGCCGTCGTGTGCTGGATGAGATAGAGCTTCGAGCCGTCCGGCGACAACGCGTCGAACGCGAACGTCCCCTTCAGCGCGATCGTGTCCCGCAGTGCGAGATCGCCGGTGTTGACGAGCTGGAAGGTCGTGTTGGCCGCATAGCCCGTGCTCTGGAGGACGAAGGTGCTCCCATCGCGGAACAACCCGCCGCCCGGGCCCTTGTACGTGAGCATCGGGACGCCGAACGAGCCTGCAACGGGCTGCGACATGACAACCGTGCCGTCGCTCGTGCGGA
>JBGPLW010000259.1:0-4358 GCA_041486645.1 Gaiellaceae bacterium
GGCCCGTTGTTGGTCAGCGTGAAGGTTGTTGGGGTGCTGCTGTCGCCGACGTTGAGCGTCCCGTAGTTGTTGCTGGCGGGCAGGAGCGCCGCTACGGGGGCGCTGGTGCCGGTGCCGCTGAGGCTGGCGTCGGTGTGTCCGGCGGGCGTCGTCAGCGATCCGCAGGCGACCGCGATCACGATCGCGCAACCAACCCGTGCCCCCCACAGGCCCCCTACTCCCATCCCCAAAGGATCCGGCCACGCACCGACTCGTGGTACTCCCCAGGTGGCCAGTTTGGCTCTCGGAATCGGCTGGAGTGCAGGGAAAACGATCGCTGCGCACTTCACCGGTAAGGGTCCGAGCCGCTCCGGCGGTATACGGGTTGACAGCTCGAAAGCCGAGACCGGGGAGGGCGACGTGTTCAAGCGAGGCGATGGGCTGGAGCGGGAGCTCCGCAGGCTACGGGCCGAGCCGACGGACGAGTTCGTGCGCAGGATCGAGACCCGCGTTCACGCGGCGCGACCCACTTACCGCCGGAGCTCGTTCCGGCTCGCGGTTCCGGTCGCCCTCACCGCGGCGATGGTCGCTGCGCTTGGGGCGGTCGGCGGCGTTGGCTACGCGGCGTCGAGCGTCAAGGACGCCGCAAGGGCAGTCGCGCATGTCTTTGCGCCGGCGAAGCAGAGCCGACCGATCGTCGTGTCCGGGCTCACCTCGGGCGGGGACCAGTACCGGCCGGGCTACGGGTGGGGCGACGACAACCACAACCACGAAGGTCCCCCCGGCCTCAAGAAGCAAGGCGGAGAGTTCGCGCCGCCGCTCACGACGACGGTCAAGGGGAAGACCGCGTTCGTTTCAACCTCGTTCACGATCGACGAGCAAGCGCACCTCTTCATCTCCGTGCTCGACACGAAGTCGAAGAAGGAGCTTGTCGTCACGCAGACGCAGTCGAAGATCGGCAGCGGTCTCAAGGGCAAGCAGACGAAGACGGTGCAGTACCTCGTCCTCGTTCCGCGCAAGATCCCGTTGACGCTCGCACTGCCGGCGAGCCTCGTGCTCCCGGGTCACACCTATGCGATCGAGGTGATCGCGCGCGACCCGAGCGGCCAGAAGACGAAGCTGCTCATCCCGTTCAAGGGCTAGCGGCAACGACAGAACCGTTTCGACGGCCGGGCAGCACGCCCGGCCGTCGGTCGTTCTACGCCCCGCCCTTTGCCACGAAGCCTGCCAGCCCGCGCTGCGAGATGCTGAAGCCGGGCGAATCGATCACGTGACCTTGCAACGGCGACCACGAGCCACCGGGTTGCGCCGCGACCGAGACATTCGAGAATCGAAACTTGTACGTGTTGCACGCGCCGACGTCGCCGTTCCACGACTCCGTCGTCGCGACCGGACGCCACGCGCCGTGGCTTCCCGGCAGATGGATGCGCTGCGTCACGCTCGTGCCGTTCACCCACACGCGCCACCAGCCCGCCCGATGCCTCGACTCGAGCACCGACACGCGGTAGCTATGACCGAGAGGCAGGTGCCCCTTCAGCATCACGTACCTCGGCGCGGCGCCGGGCAGCGCGAGCTCGTAGTAGAGCGCGGCGCCGTTGTTCGGCTCGGCGCTGATGCCGGCCTGAAGCCACTCGTTCGAGCCGTTCGGGCCCTGCCCCTCGCCGCCGACGCCGACCCACGCGGCGATATGGCCGCCGCGCACCGTCGGCGTGCTGAGCGGCGTGATCGTCGCGCCCACCCCGAACCGGGACTTGAGGCTGAGCACGCCGGCGTAGGAATAGCTGCTCGCACCGCAGTCAGAGGCCGCCCGGCCGCCGGAGGGGGCGACGAGAGCGCAGGCAGCTGCCAGGGTGGCGCATGCCACCAGGAGGAATGAACGACACATAGGAGTTCCGCGGGGCTCTGGGGGAGAGGGCCGCCCCCATCTATCGGGTCGAGGCGCCGCGCCCTTAACCCCGCAAATGCGCGATTGAGCACGACGTTCGGAAACCGATGAAGCCGCCCGCGGAAGCGGGATCGGAGCCTCGGAATCCGGGGGCAAAGCCGCTCCGCTACGCTCAAAACGCCATGGAACCGAGCCGCGACGCGATCCTCACCGCCCTCTCGGGCGTCATCGACCCCGAGCTCCGGCGTCCCGTCACCGAGCTCGACATGGTCCGTGACATCGAGGTCGAGGACGGTGTCGTCACGCTCACGATCGTCCTGACGATCGCCGGCTGCCCGCTTCGCGACTCCTTCGAGAAGCAGGTCGAGGCGGCCTTCGCCGACGTCCCCGGCGTCCGCGGCTTCGTCCTCCACTTCGGCGTCATGACGCCCGAAGAGCGCCAGGCGCTCACCACGATGCTCCGCGGCGGCGCGACCGAGCGCGACAGCGTCATCCGCCTGCCGCGCGACTGCCGCGTGATCGCGATCGCTTCGGGCAAGGGCGGCGTCGGCAAGTCGTCGCTCACCGCCAACCTCGCCGTCGCGTTCTCGCAGATGGGCAAGCGCGTCGGCGTGCTCGACGCCGACATCTACGGGCACTCGATCCCGCACATCCTCGGCATCCACCAGAAGCCGGTCGCCGTCGACGAGATGATCGTGCCGCCGGTGAAGGGCGACCTCAAGCTCATGTCGATCGGATTCTTCCTCGACGACAACGAGCCGGTGATGTGGCGCGGCCCGATGCTGCATCGCGCGCTCGAGCAGTTCCTCACCGACGTGCACTGGGGCGACATCGACGTCCTCGTCGTCGACATGCCGCCCGGCACCGGCGACATCTCGATCTCGCTCGGGCAGCTGCTGCCCCGCGCGGAGGTCGCCGTCGTCACGACACCGCAGAAGCTCGCGCAAGACGTCGCCTCGCGCGCCGCGTCGATGGCGCGCAAGACGAACATGCGCCTCCTCGGCGTGATCGAGAACATGACCGGCGAGGTATTCGGCCACGGCGGCGGCGAGGCTCTCGCGGCGCAGCTCGACGTGCCGCTCCTCGGTCAGGTGCCCCTCGACACGCTGCTCCGCGAGCAGGGCGACGCGGGCGTGCCGATCGTCGCGGCCTTCCCCGAGTCGGAGTCCGCACAGGCGATCGTCGCGATCGCGGAAGCGATCCTCGCGCGGCGCGAGGCGGGCTCGATCGTGAAGTCACTGCCGCTCGTCTCGTAGATGGCCGGCCCGCTCGCCGACGCAATCGAGGAGATCTACCGGCTCGCCCGCCGCGCCGACCACCGCGCGCTCCGCCTGCACGTGCACGACGACGCAACCTGGCATCCCGCGAAGGAGGACACCTGGAAGCCGTGCGAGAACGCGGACGAAGTCGTGCGCACGCTGCTCTGGCGCGCAGACGCGAATCGCATGCGACCCGGCGAGATGGTCGAGCTCGGCGACCGCGTCCTCGTGCAGCTGCGCGGCAAGAGGCTCGAGCGGCTCGGCGCGCGCGGCTTCGTCCCGCGCCTCTTCCAGATCGTCGTCATCCGCGACGGCAAGGTCGTGAGCATCCACGACTACGGCCGCCGCGCCGACGCGCACGCCGCCGCCGGCCTGAAGGCGTAGCGCCTTGGCGGGCGCCGCAGCGTTCTTCGACCTGGACCGCACGCTGATCCGCCGCTCGTCGGCGCTCGCCCTCGCACCCGCCTTCCGCGCCGCCGGCCTGATCTCGCGCCGGCAGCTCGCGAAGGCCGCCGCCTGGCAGCTGCTCTTCACGGCGCGCGGCGTCGGACACGAGGCGGCCAAGCGTGCGGCGGAGGACGGCATGGCCGTGCTGTGCGGCTTCACGCCCGGAGAGCTCCAGGCGCTCGTCGCCGAGTCGATGGAGCGCGTGCTGCGCCCGCTCGTCTACGCCGAGTCGCTCGACCTCGTCGAGCGGCACCGCAGCCGAGGCGAGCCCGTGTACATCGTCTCCGCGACGCTCCAGGAGATCGTGCAGGCGATCGCCGACGACCTCGGTTTCGACGGCGCCCTCGGCACGGTGTGCGAGGTCGTCGACGGCACATACACCGGCCGCGCGATCCGCTCCCTGCACGCCGACAACAAGGCGCGCTGCATCCGCGAGCTCGACTACGACCTCGCCGCGTCAACGGCGTACTCCGACAGCCACACCGATCTGCCGTTCCTCGAAGCGGTCGGCCATCCGGTCGCCGTCAACCCGGACCGTGCGCTGCGGCGCATTGCCGGCGAGCGAGGCTGGCCCGTCCTGGAGTTCGGTCGGCGTGCAGCGTGACGAGGGACTGACGCGGCTCGCGGCGCTCGGCTTTTCGGCCGGCGACGCAGAGATCCTTTGGCGCCACTTCGACGACGCGGAGCGACGCGGCAAGCCCGGGCACGGACACTCGCGCATCCCGTGGCTCGAGACGCTCGAGGGGTACGACGCGCACGGCGGGCCACAGCTCGTCGTCGACGACCAC
>JBGPLW010000260.1:0-4290 GCA_041486645.1 Gaiellaceae bacterium
AGTCGTTCGCAACGGCGAGTGCCTCGTCGTCCGACGCGACGCGGATGAGCGGGACGATTGGCCCGAACGTCTCCTCGCGGTTGATCAGCGTGTCGACGGCGACATCGCTCAGCACGGTCGGCTGGTAGTAGAGGTCTGTCGGCCACCCGCTTTCGCGCGATCCGCCGACGACCACGGTGGCTCCCTTGCCGACGGCGTCCTCGAGATGCGCGTCCATCTTGCGGGCGGTCGGCGCGTTGTTCATCGGCCCGACTTTCGTCGCCGCATCGAAGGGGTCGCCGAGCGTCCAGTCGGCCGACGCCTTCACGACCTCGTCGAGGAACGCGTCGTGCACGCGCTCGTGCACGAGCACGCGCTCCGTCGCGCAGCAGACCTGGCCCGCGCAGAAGAAGCCGCCGAAGACGGCGCCCTGGGCGGCCCGCGCCAGGTCGGCGTCCTCGCAGACGATCACCGGCCCGTTTCCACTCGCCTCGATGAGCGAGCGCCGGAGGCCGGCCGCACGCACGATCTTCTCCGCGGTCCCGTGCGAGCCCACGAAGCCGATGCAGTCGATGCCGGCATGCGTCACGAGCATCTCGCCGACCTCGCCGCCGCCGTACACCACGTTCACAACGCCGTCCGGCAGGCCGGCGTCCGCCATGATCTGCATGAAGTTCGCCATGGCAAGCGGCGTCCACTCGGACGGCTTGATCACGATCGTGTTCCCGGCCGCGATGCCGGGCGCGATGAGCTCGACCGGGATGAGCGTCGGGAAGTTCCACGGCGTGATGCAGGCATAGACGCCGTTGGGCTTCCTGAACGTCAGGATCCGCTTGTTCGGATCCTGCGATGGGATCACCGCGGTCTCCATCCGCTTCACGTCCTCGGCGGCGATCCGGAAGTTCTCGGCCGTCTCGTCGATGTCGGGCAGCGCCTCCGCGGCGTACGGCTTGCCCTGCTCGAGCGAGAGGGCATGCGCTAACTCCTCGCGCCGCTCGTCGATCAGGTCGGCAATCGCGTGGCAGACCTTTGCGCGCTCCCACGCGGAGAGCGCCGCCCACTTCGGCTGCGCGGCGCGCGCCGCTGCGACCGCGGCGTCGATGTCCGCCGAGCCCGCGTCCGCGGCCTCTGCGATCGTCTCGCCCGTCACCGGCGAGACGATTTCCCTCACGTGGTCGCCGCTCACCGGGACCCACCTGCCGCCGATGAAGTTGTCGAGCGTCCGCACGGTGACCGCCATGAGGCTCCTCTCGTCGATGCCGATGCGAGTCTACGGCCGGACCGTTTAGGCGCGCGCCATCTTCAGCACGCGCTCGACGGCGTTGCGCAGCTGTTGCGGAACCTCGTCGTTGCCCGTGTAGTGCCGGTATGCCCGCCGCGGCTTGCGTCCCTTCCCGCGCGAGGTCACGCCCGACACGGCCTCGAAGTCGGGCACGAGGACGACCGTCCGCCTGCGGCCGGCGACGTCCTGGATCTGCTGGTTGACGACCGCCTCCGACTCGACGGGGCGCTGCCCTTTCGGCGCGTCACGGTCGTGCACGATCACGTACGGGATGTTGCACGCATTGCAGATGCGCGCGAAGAGCGGGATGTTGCCCTTGCCCCCGCACTCGAGGACGAGTATCCCCTCCTTGTCGGGCTCGACGCCGAGCGCCTCGAACACGAACGGGAACGTGAGCTTTTCGGTGCGGCCCTCGACGAGCAGCACTGCTCGCGCGAGAAAGAGCTCGGCGCGGTCACTGTCGAACTCGGAGAGCACGCGAAACGCCTCCGCCTCGGCGAGCTGCTCGGGCTGGAAGAGCGTCGTGCCGTGGTCGTTCGTGTGCCGCACGAGCGCGAGGTCCTCGATCCGGTCGACGCTGAGGAAGACCGGCGCGTGCGTCGAGTACAGGATCTGGTTGCCGCGGTGCGCGAGCTTGCGCAGCACCGTGAACAGGTGCCGCTGGACGTGCGGGCTCAGGTACAGCTCCGGCTCCTCGACGAGGAGGACGAACCGGCGCAGATTCGACGCAAGCAGGCGCTCCATGCCCATGACGAGCTGGAGGCCGCCGTCCGCCTGTGACCAGTGGTGCTCGGCGTACGGCGGCTGGAAGAGCTCCGCGACGTCGGCTGCGCCTACGCCGGTGACGGGCGCGACGAGGTTCCTCGGGCGCAGGTTCGCGGGCAAGAAGAGGACGGGCGGTGAGCCGGCGCGGTTCAGGTTGAGCGTGTCCGGCGGCCGCGCATCGAGGAAGATCGTGTCGCCCTTCTCGAGCTCGGCTTCGAGGTGGATCCGGCCGGAGGTGCCGTGCGAGACGTCCGCGATCGTCGGGGGCGGCGCAGCGGCCTCGAGCAGCGTCCAGATCGCGGTGAGGACGGTCGACTTGCCGCTCGACGCCTCACCGACGAGCGCGCACATCGAGCCTGGCTCGAACTCGAGCTCCCGCGCGGCGCGATAGCCCTGCATGGAGATCCACTGAAGCGGCGGCACCAGCCTAGGGCGCCCAGAGCGAGCCGAGGTACACCGCGGGATCTCCCGGGACCCACCGCTGCAAGAACCGCTGGATGGGTGGGTGCAGCACGACGTCCTCGAGCTCGGCCGCGTCGAAGAGCCGATGCCCACGCACGGCCGCGTCGCTCGACGTGACGGCCTCGAGCGAGCGCCCAGAGAGATCGCCCGCGAAGATGATGTGCACGACGTGCTTCGCCGCGAAGGCGCGCACCGGCGAGATCGAGTCGACGAGCGCGACCGGGCCCTCGAGGGGGATCTCGTCGTCGATCCCGACCTCCTCCAGCAGCTCGCGGTGCAGCGCGTCGACGAGGCTCTCACCCGAGTTGACGCCGCCTCCCGGGAGGAGCCAGTACTCGCCGCGCCCGGCCTTCTCGTGCCGGCACAGGAGAATCCGGTCCTGCCACCGCAGCAACGCCGAGACGCGGATCCGCGGTTCCATCAGACGGCCGAAGACGATCCGAAGCCGCGGACGCCGCGCTCGCTCTCCGGCAGCTCGTCGACCTCGACCGGATCGACGACCGGCACCGGCATGACGACGAGCTGCGCGATGCGCATGCCCGGCTCGACGACGAACGCGTCGTGCGCGTCGGTGTTCAGCAGGATCACCTTCAACTCGCCGCGATAGCCGGAGTCGACGAGGCCCGGTGTGTTCACGATCGTGATCCCGCTCTTCGCGGCGAGACCGGAGCGCGGCTGCACGAAGCCTGCGTAGCCGTGAGGAATCGCGACCACGAGCCCGGTGCCGACCGTTGCACGCTCGCCCGGCGCGAGGACGACGCGGTCGCACGCGGCTAGGTCGAGCCCCGCGTCACCGTCGTACGCGCGCGCGGGCACGATCGCGTCGTCGCGCAGGCGACGAATGGGCAGCTCGATCACGCGCCGCCCGTGGCGCGATCTTGCTCGGAGTCGGCGACGAGGTACGCGGCGAACCGCCGGATCTCCCGCCGGGGCAGCCGCGCCACGACGAGCACGCCTTCTGTCGTGTCTTCGCGCTGCTCGATCGGCGCGCCGAGCGCGTAGAGCTCGTTGAGCTTGCCGCCTTCGTCGTAGGGAAGCAGCAGCCGCACGGCTTCGAAGCGCTCCGCGAAGCGCTCGGCAATGCGCGCGCGCAGCTCGTCGAGCCCTTCCCCTGTCAGCGCCGAGACCTGGAGCGCGTCGAGATAGCGGTTCGCGAGCCGCCGCCGGTGCAGCGCGTCGACCGCGTCGATCTTGTTGACGACGAGCTCCTGCGGCAGATCGGCTGCGCCGATCTCGTCGAGCACCGCGTCGACCGCCGCGATTTGTTCGATCAGCTTCTCCTCCGGCGCCGAGCCGTCGACGATGTGGAGCACGAGGTCGGCGACGAGCGTCTCTTCGAGCGTGGCCGAGAAGCCTTCGACGAGCTGATGCGGCAGCCGGCGGATGAAGCCGACCGTGTCGGTCACGAGGTAGCGGCGGCCCTCGTGCTCGAAGCCGCGCGTCGTCGGGTCGAGGGTCTCGAAGAGCCGATTGCGTACCGAGACGTCGGCGTCCGTCAGCGCATTGAGGAGCGTCGACTTGCCGGCGTTCGTGTAGCCGGCGAGCGCGACGGTCGGCGTCTCGGTCCGGCGGCGCTCCTTGCGGCGGACATCGCGCTGTTTCTGGAGGCCCTTGAGCCGGCTCTTCAGGAGCGAGACGCGGCGGCGCGCGATCCGGCGGTCGGTCTCGAGCTGCGACTCGCCCGGCCCCCTCGTGCCGACACCGCCGCCGAGGCGCTCGAGGTGCTGCCACATGCCGCGCATGCGCGGCAGGATGTACTCGAGCTGCGCAAGCTCGACCTGCAACTTGCCTTCGGCGCTGAC
>JBGPLW010000261.1:0-4288 GCA_041486645.1 Gaiellaceae bacterium
AACGAGCGGTCCTTTCCTCGTCCGCGTAACGAGTATGCGTCTCTGCTCAGCGCTGAGTGGGACGTCCCGCACCCAGCGGCTCACCGACGAACGGGAAACGCCGAGCAGCCGTTCGATCTCCTTGATCGACTGACCTGCCGCACGGAGCTCGCGGGCGCGGCGCCTCTCGTCCGTTTTCATAACAGACAACATACCGAGATGGACGGACGGAGAGACGTATTCGGGGAAGCGGGCGGCGGGAATCGGACCCGCGTAACTTGCTTGGAAGGCAAGGGCTCTACCATTGAGCTACGCCCGCGCGAACCACGGCTAGCGTAGCGTCATGCACGTCTCCGCGGAGGCAGTTGGCCTCGTCCCCGCCCTCGCTGTCGCCTACGCGCTCGTCGGGCGCGCAGAGCCCCCCGGCCGCCTTCGCATCTACGCCGCGGCCGCTGCGCTCGCGCTGATCTTCGCGGCGTTCTTCACGGAGCTACAGCCCCTCGCGCTGCACACGTTCCTCTGGGCGCACCTGCTGCAGAACGTCGTGCTCGCCGAATGGGCGCCCGCGCTGCTCGTCCTCGCGATCCCGCCGGCCCTCGGGCGGCGTGCGGCCGCCTGGGCCGGCTTGCGGCCGCTCGTCGCGTTGCCGGCGTGGCTCCTCACGTACTTCGTGTGGCATCTGCCGTGGATCTACGACTACGCGCTCGAGCACCCGCACTCGCTCCTGCACGTCGAGCACCTCATGTACCTGCTCGTCGGAGTCGCGCTGTGGTGGCCGGTGATCCACGGCAGGTCATCGTCGGGCGGCAAGGCGCTCTATCTGTTCGCGGCGTTCGTGCTCGCGTCGCCGATCGGCCTGCTGCTCGCGCTCGTGCCGCGGCCGGTGTATTCGTTCTACGAGAACGCGCCGCGCACGTGGGGCCCGTCGCCGCTCTTCGACCAGCAGATCGCGGGGATGACGATGGCCTTCGAGCAGGCCGCGGTGTTCTTTGTGGTCTTCACGATGTACCTCTTCCGCTTCCTGCGCGAGGAGTCGAGCGATCCGCGCGCGTTCGACGAGTTGCGCGTCACTCAACGGTGAGCTCGCGCGCGAGCTTCTTCGGCGCTGCGATCAGCCAGGAGTCGGTCAGGAACTCGCGCACGTCGGCGAGCGGAGCGTCGAGCCAAGATCAAGCACAGGCTCGAACTCGGGCAGTTCGCGGGCGAGGGCGACGAGGTCGTCCCAGCCGATCACGGCACCGTTCCGAGCGGCGTGATCAGCGCGCGATACGCGGCGCGCGACGCAGGCTTCGACGCAAGATCGAACACGGATCCCGGGCGACCCGAGTAGTACGCGATGAACTCGACGCGGCGGTGCTGCTTTACCCAGGCCGCCATCGCGCGGACGAACGCCGGGTCGTCGAAGCCCCAGATGCCCCACTCGGGGAAGGCGTACGGCTTCCGCGGGTGCGCCTTGTACAGCGCTTCCGCGGCAGCCCATGTCGCGCCGTGTCCGCGGATGTCGTAGAGGTCGTTGCCGATCACGTCGACATATGCATCGCCGGGGTAGTACGCCTGCGCCGAGTTGCCGGGGACATTCGGCGCACCGAAGCCCTGCGGGTTCCAGACGATGCGCAGCTTCGGCGTCGTCACCGGCAGGTCCCGGTCGACGCCCGGCAGCCCGAGCTTCGAGAGCTTCGCGTCGATCGCGGCTCGCGTGCCGCCGCGCACGATCACGGCGATCCGCGCGAGTGCCTTGCGGTTCCAGAGCGTCGAGTGCGCGGCGTCGCGGAGCGTCCCATTCGCGTTGTACGCGCACGTGGCTGCCCAGTGAGCGTTCATCTCGGGAAACGGCCGCACGTAGAACCGGTCGCCGGGCCACGCGTCGACGGCGGCGTTCAGCTGAAAGAGGAAGGTGTCGTTCTGGCCGGTCGCGATGCCGCGCGGCGTTGCCGTCTCGCTCGCGCCGTTCGCGCCGGCGTTGAGCGCGAGGAGCGGCACCGGGCCCATCGAGGAGACGATCCGCTCGAGCGCACTGCCCTGCGCAAAGCTCATGAATGTATGACGGATCTGACTCTGCTGGCCGGTCTGTGCCGCGAAGCGCGCCGCGTCTCCGTGGACGCCGAGCAGGACGCCGGCGTGAGCGGCGGGAACGAACGCAATTGCGACGGCAGCGATGGCGGCGACGCGCACGGCGCCGCCAGAGTAGCCCCTAGCTCAGGTCGATGCGCTCGATCGTGACGTCGACGCGCGGGCGGTCTCTCGCGTCGGTTTCGAGCGCGGAGATCGCGTCGACGACGTCCATGCCGTCGGTCACCGTGCCGAATACCGTGTGCTTGCCGTCGAGCCACGACGCCGCTTCGGTCGTGACGATGAAGAACTGGCTGCCGTTCGTGTTCGGTCCGGCGTTCGCCATTGCAAGCGCGCCGCGCGCGACTTTGCGGTCGTTGAACTCGTCCTCGAACTGATAGCCCGGGCCGCCGCTTCCGGTCCCGGTCGGGTCGCCGCCCTGGATCATGAAGTCGGGAATGACGCGGTGGAAGATGACACCGTCGTAGAACCCGTCACGGGCGAGGGTCAGGAAGTTGTCGATGGTCTTGGGCGCGTCGTCGTCGAAGAGCTCGATCGAGATGGCGCCGTGATTTGTGTGCAGCGTGGCGTTGGACATCAGCGGAGACTATCGGCGAGCGGTTCGAGCGCGCCCGCGGTAGGCGCGAGCGTGCCGGACTCGAGGCCGATCACGATCTCCTGGGCGAGCGCGTGCGCCTCCGACTCCTGGTCGGCGTCGAGGACGGTGTTGATCGCGGCGACGTGCTCGCCGTGCGCGTAGAGCTCGATGGTCACGGTGTCGAGCTCCCTCGGCGCGATGTACGAGTCCTCCGGCACGCCGACGCGAACGTGGACGACGCTGCCGTCGGGCAGAGTCGCCTCCCGCTCGACGGGGTTGCTCCGAAGGGTCATGGTGACAGTCTTGCAAGAGGAAGCCGGCGGCAGAGCCGGAACGTTCCCCCGTGGGAATCGACCGCATCGTCCACTTCCGTCCGCGCACGATCTTCGCGGTGCTCGGGATCCTGCTCGCGGTCGGCATCGTCCTCTACGTCCTCTGGGTTGCGCGGCACGTTCTCAGCTGGCTGCTGATCGCCCTCTTCCTCGCGCTCGCGCTCAACCCCGCGGTGGTCTTCCTCCAGCGGCACGGCGTGAAGAGCCGCGGCCTCGCCGCCGGGATCGCGTTCCTCGTCGCGATCGGCGCCGTCGTGGGGCTCGCCGCTCTCTTCATCCCGACGCTCGTCGACCAGGTGGACAGCTTCGCCAACAAGGTGCCGGACTACGTGCACGACCTCACGCACGGCCGCGGACGGTTCGGGTTCCTCGAGACGCGCTACCACATCGTCGAGCGCGTGAAAGAGGCGGTGAAGGGCGGCGGCGTCGGCAAGTTCGCCGTGGGCGCCGGCGCGGCGCTGACCGTGACGAAGAGTGTGCTCACCGCGGTCGTCGCGACGCTGACGATCGTCTTCATGACGTTCTTCATGCTCCTCGAGGGGCCGGCCTGGATGGATCGGATCTACGGCACGCTCCCCGAGGACGCGCGGCCACGGTGGCGCCAGGTCGGGCACGACATCTACCGCACCGTCGGCGGGTACGTCACGGGCAACCTCCTGATCAGCGTGATCGCCGGCGTGTCGTCCGGCATCGTGCTCTGGATCGCGGGCGTGCCGTACGCCGTCGCGCTCGGCCTCGTGGTCGCACTTCTCGACCTTATCCCGCTCGCGGGCGCGACGATCGCGGCGATCCTTGTCGTCCTCGTTGCGATCGCCGCGGCGGGCACGACGGCGGCGATCATCGTCGGCGTGTTCTTCGTCATCTACCAGCAGCTCGAGAACCACGTCATCCAGCCGCTCGTCTACGGGCGCACGGTGCAGCTCTCGCCGCTCGCGGTGCTCGTCTCGGTGCTGATCGGCGCCCAGATCGCGGGCGTCCTGGGCGCGCTCGGCGCCATTCCGGTCGCCGGTGCGATCCAGGTCCTGCTCGTCGACTGGCGCCGGCACCGGGCGGGGTCTGCCGTCCCGGCAGAAGCGGGCTAGGTGCGCCCGGGAGGATTCGAACCTCCGACCCGCGGATTAGAAGTCCGCTGCTCTGTCCCCTGAGCTACGGGCGCGCATGTGGGAGGGTACCGCCGTCTCCGATGACCGATGCGTGTTTCCGCGGGCGCTGAACCGGGAGACGCCTCGTAACGCGCTACGCTTACCGCGCTTCGCGGTGGCGGTAGCTCAGTTGGTAGAGCCCCGGGTTGTGGTCCCGGTGGTCGCGGGTTCGAGTCCCGTTCGCCACC
>JBGPLW010000262.1:0-4283 GCA_041486645.1 Gaiellaceae bacterium
GACCGCCTCGAAGCCGTAGTCCTCGAGCGCCCACGGGGCGTGCTCGCGCGACGAGCCGCAACCGAAGTTCCGTCCCGCGAGCAGGATCTTGCCCTGCTGGTGGTGCAGCTCGAACTTCGGGTCCTTCATCCAGTCGAAGAAGAGGAACTCGCCGAACCCGGTGCGCTCGATGCGCTTCAGGAACTGCTTCGGGATGATCTGGTCGGTGTCGACGTCGGCACGGTCGAGCACGACCGCGCACGAGATCACTGTGCGAAAGGCCTTCACGCCAACGCCCCCACGAGGTCGCGCGCCTCGGAGAAGTGGCCGGCGATCGCGGTCGCCGCCGCGACCTCCGGGCTGACGAGGTGCGTGCGGCCGCCGGCGCCCTGGCGGCCCTCGAAGTTCCGGTTCGACGTCGACGCGCACCGCTCGCCCGGTGCGAGCACGTCCGGGTTCATGCCGAGGCACATAGAGCAGCCCGCGCGGCGCCACTCGAAGCCCGCTGCGGTGAAGACGCGATCGAGCCCTTCGGCCTCGGCCTGCCGCTTCACCTGCGCGGACCCCGGCACGACCATCGCGCGCACGCCTGGGTGCACGTGGTGGCCCTGCACGACCGCGGCGGCGGCGCGAAGGTCTTCGATGCGCGAGTTCGTACACGAGCCGATGAACACGCGCTCGACCGTGATGTCGCGGATCGCGGTGCCCGGCTCGAGCGCCATGTACGCGAGCGCGCGTTCTGCCGCCTCGCGGTCGTCGGGATCGTCGAAGTCGGCGGGATCGGGCACGACGCCGTCGATCGACACCACCATGCCCGGGTTCGTGCCCCACGTGACCTGCGGCCGGATCTCGCTCACGTCGATCTCGAGCTCGCGGTCGAAGACCGCGTCGTCGTCGGTCGGCAGCGTGCGCCAGTGCGCGACGGCAGCGTCGAAGTCGGCGGGCGCGCCGGGGCGGCCGCGCAGGTATTCGAAGGTGACGTCGTCAGGCGCGATCAGGCCGGCGCGCGCGCCCGCCTCGATGGACATGTTGCAGATCGTGAGCCGGCCCTCCATCGAGAGCGCCTCGATCGCGGGGCCGGCGTACTCGATCACGTGACCGACGCCGCCGGCGACGCCGAGCCGCCCGATCGCGGCGAGCACGTAGTCCTTCGCGGTGACGCCGGGCGCCGGCTCGCCGACGAAGCGGATGCGCAGCGAGCGCGGCTTCCACTGCGGCAGCGTCTGCGTCGCGAGCACATGCTCCACCTCGGAGGTGCCGATGCCGAAGGCGAGCGCGCCGAACGCGCCGTGCGTCGAGGTGTGCGAGTCGCCGCAGACGATCGTCAGCCCGGGCTGCGTGAGGCCGAGCTCGGGCCCGATCACGTGCACGATGCCCTCGCGCCCGCTGCCCGTCGCGTAGATCGGGACGCCGAACTCCTCGCAGTTCCGCGCGAGCGCGTCGAGCTGCTGCTGCGACAGCGGATCCTGGGGCGTGTCGTCGCCGGTCGGGACGTTGTGGTCCATCGTCGCGAGCGTGAGATCCGGACGCCGCACGGGCCGCCCGTTCAGCCGGAGCGACTCGAACGCCTGCGGCGAGGTGACCTCGTGGACGAGGTGGAGGTCGACGTACAGGAGGTCGGGCAGGCCCTCGGCCCGGCGGACGACGTGGCTCGCCCAGAGCTTCTCGAAGAGCGTTTGGCCCATGCTCCGACGCTAGCGCGGAAACCCGACTCTGTGCCTCGATTGTTCGGTTTTGCGGGTATTCGGGCCTACGCTTGGGCGATGGCGGTCCGGGCCGACGAGTCGACCGACGCCCCGCTTCGGCGCGACGTCCGCCTGCTCGGCGACCTGCTCGGCCGCGTGCTCGTCGAGCAGGACGACGAGAGCCTCCTCGACGACGTCGAGCGGCTGCGCGGCCTCGCCCGCGCCGCGAGGGCAGGGGGGCCGCAGGACGACCTCGCGGCCGCGGTGGGCGAGCTCTCGCTCGAACGCCAGGCGAGCGTCCTCCGCGCCTTCGCCGCCTACTTCCAGCTCGCGAACGTCGCCGAGCAGCAGCACCGCATCCGCCGCCGCCGCGTGTACGCGCACGAGGAGCGCGTGCTCGCCGAGTCGCTCGAGGAATCGTTCGCGCGGCTCG
Source organism: Gaiellaceae bacterium (assembly GCA_041486645.1). Lineage (GTDB taxonomy): Bacteria > Actinomycetota > Thermoleophilia > Gaiellales > Gaiellaceae > Palsa-739. Next base: position 2,098 of record JBGPLW010000262.1, read on the forward strand.
AGGACATGCCCCGCGACGAGATAGCGCGCCGCGTCTCACTCGAGCTCGTGCTCACCGCCCATCCGACCGAAGCCGCGCGGCGGACCGTGCTCACCGCGCACCTGCGCGTCGGTGCGCTCCTCGCCGAGCTCGACGATCCGCTCCTGTCGCACGCGCGCCGCGACGAGATCGAGGCGGAGCTCGCGACGCAGATCACGACGCTCTGGCAGACGGACGAGGTGCGCTCGAAGCGCCCGCGCGTCGTCGACGAGGTCCGGAACGGGCTCTGGTTCTTCGAGCAGAGCCTGATCGACGCGGCCGAGCGGCTGCTCGCCGACTACCGCACCCATCTGCCGGATGCGCCGCCGCCACTTCGGTTCGGCACGTGGATCGGCGGTGACGCGGACGGGAACCCGAACGCCGGCGCCGCGACGGTCGACGAGGCGCTCGAACGCGCCCGCACGCTGCTGCGTGGGCGCTACCGCGACGAGGTGCGTGCGCTCGCCGCCGCGATCGGCGTCTCGTCGCGTCTCGTCGACGTCGATGCGGAGCTCCTCGAGTCGATCGCGCGCGACGAGCGCGAGTTGCCCGAGTACGCAGCCGAGATCGGCGACCAGAATCTCGACGAGCCGTACCGCCGGAAGCTCTCGTTCATGTGGCGCCGCCTCGACGCGGACGCCTACGACTCCGTCGAACGGCTCACGGAGGATCTAGCGCTGCTCGACCGCAGCCTCCGCGCGCACCGCGGGGTGCGGATCGCCGACGGGCCGCTCGCTGCGCTGCGCAGGCGCGTGGAGATCTTCGGCCTGCACCTCGCGCGGCTCGACGTCCGCGTGCACGCGCGCGACCTCGTCGACCCCGAGCCGCGCATTCGGGAGCTCTTCGACGCGATAGCCGTGGCGCGCGCACGGCACGGGCAGCAGGCGCTCGGCACCGTGATCGTGTCGGGCACCACCTCGGCCGAGGACGTGCTGCGCGTGCGCGAGCTGACAAGCGAGCCGTTGTCGCTCGTGCCGCTCTTCGAGTCGGTCGACGCGCTGCGCGCGGCGCCGCGCATCTACGAGGAGCTGCTCGACGCCGCCGGTTGCCGCGAGGTCATGGTCGGCTACTCGGACTCGGCCAAGGACGCGGGCTACCTCGCGGCGCAATGGGAGATCCGCAGCGCGCTCGTCGCGCTCGCGGGCGTTGCGCGGCGCCGCGGCGCCGAGCTCACGGTCTTCCACGGGCGCGGCGGGAGCGCCGGCCGCGGCGGCGGCCCGACGTACGCCGCGATCCTCGCGCAGCCTCAGGGCGAGCCGCCGGGCCGCCTCAAGGTGACCGAGCAGGGCGAGACGATCGCGTTCAAGTACGGGCTCCCGGGCCTCGCGCAGCACAATCTCGAGTCGGCGCTCGCGGCGACGCTCCTCGCCGCGTTCCCCGAGCCGGAGGAGAGCGAGACGACGCTCGTCGCCGCGCTCGCCACGCGCTCGCAGGAGGTGTACCGCGCGCTCGTCGACGATTCGCGCTTCGTTCCGTTCTTTCGCGCGTTCACGCCGGTCGACGAGCTCGCGCTGCTCAACATCGGCTCGCGCCCGGCACGCCGGCCGGAAGGGGCGGACTACGTCGAGTCGCTGCGGGCGATCCCGTGGGTGTTCGCGTGGACGCAGAACCGCTCGCTGCTGCCCTCGTGGTACGGCTCCGGTACGGCGTTTGCGTCCGCCGACTTGTCCGAGCTGCGGCGGCTCTACCGGGAGTGGCCGTTCTTCCGCACGCTCGTGCAGAACCTCGAGATGACGCTCGCGAAGTCGAGCATGGAGATCGCGCGGGAATATCTTCCGCTCGTGCGCGACGACTCGCTCTGGACGACGATCGCCGACGAGCACGCGCGCACGGTGGGCGCCGTCCTCGAGATCGTCGAGGCCGACGAGCTGCTCGACCGTCACCCGGTCGTGCAGCGGTCGGTGCGCCTGCGCAACCCGTACGTCGATCCGATGAACGCGATCCAGGTCGAGCTCCTGCGCCGCTACCGGGCAGGCGACGACGCGGCGGTGCAGCCGCTCCTGCGCTCGATCGCCGGCATCGCCGCGGGATTGAGGAACACGGGATGAGGGCGAGCCACAGCAACCTGCTTTCAAACAGGTTGCAGTCGTTGAAGATGCTCGCATGAGCCTCCGCGACGACCTCGAGCGCGAGGCCGCGGCCGCCGCTGCGGCCGTGCCGCTCCTCAC